>CBDTVF010000116.1:0-8693 GCA_965363775.1 uncultured Gammaproteobacteria bacterium | reverse complement strand
ATAGCTGCTCGTAGTTGCCGGCGCCTGAATCAAGACAAACGACCAGTGAAGGTGTGCCAATTTGTTCTCTCAGGTGATCGATATAAAACGGCAGGTCATAGCTGCCGGATTCTTCGCAGGCCTCAATAATGACCACGATGCGTGTATGCGGCAGATCCTGTTTTTGCACGGCCATGATGGCTGTCAATGAACTATAAGCAGCGTAACCGTCATCTGCGCCACCACGGCCATAGAGCTTTCCGTCCTTGATGACAGGGATCCAGGGGCCAAGACCTTCGGCCCAACCGGTCATTTCAGGTTGTTTGTCCAGATGACCATACATAAGGATGGTATCGTCGGCACCGGCATCACCCTGTGCTGGGATCTCCATGAATATTAGTGGGGTCCGTCCTTCGAGCCGGACGATATCCAGCGTCATACCCTCGACGTCCTGTGCATTGCACCAGTTGAAGATCTGCTGAACGGCATCTTCCATATAGCCGTGCTCGGCCCAGTCGGCATCGAAGTGGGGCGACTTGTTGGGAATCTTGATGTACTCAATCAATTCGGGGACGATAGAGTCCATCCACATTTCGTCAATAAAACTCTGTGCTATTTTTTGATCCATTCGCCTGCCTTTGTGCTGTAGGTTATTCAATCGTCATGGTTACCGGTTTCAGCACCGTGCATCCAGTCAATTAGCTTGTTGGATAGTAACCATAAGATTACCGCTGAAACAACTGAAGTAATGGCGATACCGCCGAAGATCGAAATTGCATTATTGATCATCTCAGTCTCACCTGCAGCACCGCCATGGCCTCCTCCGACCAGTGAGCCAACCTTGCCCGCGACAAAATTTGCCAATGCAGTGAAACCAAACCAGACCCCCATCAGTAACGACATCAGGCGTAACGGCGCCAGCTTGGTAACCATCGACAGTCCTACTGGAGAAAGACACAGCTCACCCATAGTATGGAAGAAATATGCGGCTACCAGCCAGCCCATGCTGGTTTTAACGCTGGGGTCGCCACCCTGCTGTAAAACTGCACCAATCATAAACAGGAAGCCAACCGCCAGTAACACCAGGGCAATGACAAATTTGATCGGGGATGTCGGCTCTTTAGGGCCTAGCTTGGTCCAGAGGATTGCAAACACCGGTGCGAAGAGAAAAATAAAGGCCGGATTCAAAGACTGGAAAAAGGTCGTTGGAACTTCCCAGCTACCAACTATCCGGTCTGTAAATCGCTCGGTATAAATATTCATCAAGCCGCCAGCCTGCTCAAAACCTGCCCAGAATATTATGGTGAACAACCCCAGGATCATGATTACTTTGATTCGCTCACGCTCCACTTTGGTCAATGGCTCTTTTGTTACATTGCCATGCATGGCTTTACTTCTGGCGGCATTGGCCTGCAGGCCGATATCACCCAGGTATTTCTGCGCGAACAGCGCCTGCACCACCAGGCTCAGGAGCATGCCGATGCCGGCGGCAACAAATCCCATTTGGAAGTTACCATCAAAAGCTGCCACAACCAGGCCAACCAGGATGCCGGACATGAAGGCACCGAGGTTGATACCCATATAGAATATAGTAAAGGCGCCGTCGCGACGGTGGTCACCTTCACCGTAGAGCTCACCCACCATGGTGGAGATATTTGGCTTAAACAGGCCATTGCCTAAAATCAAACTGCCCAAGCCCAGAAAAAACAGAGTGTCCTTGCTTAAGGCTGGTATCCAGTCATAGGGCATGCCGATCAAAAACTGGCCTATGGCCATCATCGCGCCCCCAAATAAAATGGCTTTGCGCTGACCGATAAAATTATCAGCCAGCCAGCCGCCTAAAAGAGGGGTGATATACACCAGCCCGGTGAAGTAGGCATACATCGAAAGCGCATCGGAATTGCTCCAGCCCATGCCCTGTGCCTGGCTGGTGAGATAAAGCACCAAGATTGCGCGCATGGCGTAGTAACTGAAACGCTCCCACATTTCAGTGGTAAACAATAAGAACAGGCCTTTTGGGTGACCTAGAAACTCCCCCTTGGGGACGTTGTAATGGCTCAAGGGTAAACCCTCCATGTTAAATATTTCTGATTGGGCAAGATTACCCAGCATCTCTTCTTTGAAATTATTCAGATCACCGGAAAATAACACGGGTAATCCGATCAATTGGTAAAAATTAAGCATAATAGAATACCAGATATGGTGGCACTTGGTTGTATGGTGACCAAACTTGCGGATCAAAAAGAGGTAGGTCTGGCCATAGGTGGTTGGTTCCTGTCCATCGCCATGGCCCAGTTTATGGCCGGCCTGATAGCCGCCCTCGCTTCCGATGGTACTGCCGGCGCGCATGGTGCACCGATGGAAGTCGCGTCCGGGGCTTAGTTTTTTCTGAAGGTCTCAAATGGTGCGTGAAAAGTTACCAGGCTGATAAATCCCCTGAAATCTGCTATACATTATGTAGGATAGACATTTTATTAATATGATAAGGGGCGTCTGCAATGGTTAGTAGTTCCGATTGGAAAGTAATGAAACAGCAGGCCTTTGACGCCTTCACTCAAAATGGCAGGATGGGCGTCAACGAGCTGGAACAGATCGTTAATATCGGGCTCTCTGATGGTGAATTTGATGAGCAGGAAAGAGCAGTGCTGATCAATATCATTTCCAACCTGACACGTGCCGACATGAACGACGCAATGTGGTTGAAAGTCGACGAATTAATCCACCAATTCGACCTGCGCGATGACAGTGAAGCCTTTATCGAGCATCTGGAAGACGAAGATAACCCCGATGGCCCATAACTCGTTACGCACGATTCTTTGAATCCAAGCGGGTTAAACCAAACCAGGGCATGTAACCCGTGGGTAACAAGTTACCCACCCTACGCGATTTGTTGATTCTAGAGCGGGTGATGTGATCCTGAATTCGTAGGGTGTGTAATTCATTATGCACGGTTCTTGAATTTAAACAGGTGAAATCAAACGTGGGCTGATAGTCCGTGGGTAACGCTTACAGGTCTTTCGCCATCCAGGTTCCGCAGCTTGAGTGACCGGTGTTGCCCATTGGTTCATCCAGGTATTTAAAATCATGCTTGCCGTACAAACGGCGTGCCTGTTCCATGCTGTCCATGGTTTCCAGGTAACAGCGCTTGAATCCCGCACGTTTGGCTTCTTCGAGGCAAAGAATCAGCAATTTTGCACCAACACCCATACCCCTCAGTTCAGATTTGAAATACATTTTGCGTAACTCACAAATCTCACTGTCACCGCCGGTCAGTGGTCCAAAACCACCACAGCCAAGAACCCGGTCATGAAGTGTCACGACATAGAATGCCGAACCTTTCAATGCATAAGCCGTATGCATGTCGCTTATTTCCGAGTCATTGATGGAATAACCACATCCAACGGCCTGGAATTCTGTCATCACCTGGCGAATGATTTCCGCAACTATGGAATTATCATCTGTCCCAATAAGCCGAATTTGTAAACCTTGATTGCTTTCGTAACGGTTCATTGCTGAGCTTTCCTGCTTTATAAGGCTAAAAAAACACTTTACAGCACACACCAGGACGGTTTAAACCTATCTGGTTTCTTTTGCATCAAATGCATTATATAGAGGATTATAAAGGCAAGGTGGATATGATTGTTCACCTGATACATGCATCCGCGACCGATCCAGGCTTAAATCCGTCGCACCAAATGACACACAGGAGACTTGTCATGCAACTTAGATTATTTGTTTTCGTTCTGGCTTTGCTGACTTCCGGCAGCCTTTTTGCGAGCGTTACAGAAGAAGAGACATTTTCCTACAATCTGAATGATGGTGGTCGTTTCAGCATTTCCAATGTGAATGGCTCCGTCGTTATTACCGGCGGTACCGGCAACAATGTGGAGATCATTGCTACCAAGAAAGCGGACTCTCAGAAGGAGTTAGATAAAATCGAAATTGAGATTTCCGCTTCTGCCGACGAGATTATTGTCGAAACCGAACTCGGAGATTCAAACAAATGGTATTCCCGCAACAGCAATAGCGGCAGTGTTAATTACGAGGTCATCGTTCCGGTTAACACCGAGCTTGATTCTGTCGAAACTGTGAATGGTGGTGTGAATATCTCCGGCGTATCCGGCAAAGTGGTGGCTGAATCGGTTAACGGTGGTGTTGATGTCAGTGATCTGGATGGTGATGCCAGCCTTTCCACGGTCAATGGCAGTATTGAAGCTGAGTTTTCCCGGCTTGAAGGTGCACAGAGAGTGAAGGCCGAAACCGTTAACGGACGTGTAACGATAAAGTTACCTGAAAATGCCGATGTTGAGGTCAGTGCGGACACCCTGAATGGCAGCATCAATGGACGTGATTTCGGGTTGGAGACTGATAAGGGTTTTGTTGGAAGCGATTTGAACGGAAAAATTGGCAATGGCAGTGCCAGGCTCAATATTGATACCGTCAATGGTTCTATCAAGATTCGTAGTAACTGATACAGAAACCTGAGCAAGATCAAACCCGGCAGTGTTCACTGTCGGGTTTTTTCATTCCGAAATGAAAAAGTTGTGAATACTCAGCCTGGCAAGACGAGCTTATCCGGATAGGTTTCCCGAATAAGTTTTTCTACGATGATTTTGGCGGGATCCAGTATCGGCATTCCGTCAACCTGGTCTTCCTTTACAGCCAATGGCAACTCCGTGCAGCCCAGTATGACGGCCTCGGCACCGTTTGCCTGCAAATGTCGAATAGCTTTACGAATCCGCGTGGAGGCTTCCTCTGTTACTCCGCCAGGGCATGTCTTAATACCAAATGATGGCGCGTAGAGTGCAGCATGGATATCGTGTTCACGCACATCAGGATCCGGCAGCACAACTTCCAGACCTACGTCTTCGAGTGCCTGGTCATATAGCCGGGTCTGGTAGGTGCCTTGCGTGCCAAGGATCCCAACCCGCCGGATGGCAGGGTAGCTTTCCGTGATGTGGGTGACTGTTTCCCGAATCAAATGCAGGATTCGAAGCTCAACCCCTTTTTTCCGCAGTAACTTAAGTGCAACATCGTAAATTGGGCCAGCATGTGCGGTATTGCATGCCATAACGGCAATGGAGACACCCATTGTGGACATGTTTTCAAACTGGTCCGCGATTGCGTAAGCCGGGTTTGTGGTCGTTTTTCCAAGCAGATATGAGGTTCGGTCCGGAACCGTGTCTGGAAGCGAAAACAGCACAAATGGTATATGGTCCTGATCACATTGAGTACGCGTCATTGCGATGAGCTTATCCGCCATATCCAGCCCGGCCTGGGGACCCATGCCACCCAGAATTCCAATCAATGGTGATGGATAAGTCATGATAGTGGCACAGAGATGGTGGTCGATAATTTCAATTGATAAAAAACTGTTATATTCATGGATAAGGGTTTTTCTGCTGTGAGAGACGAACAATGATATCAATAAGTCGCGCCTGTGCCATTCCTTTACTTTTGGTTGTACTCATGGCTTCGCTGACGCCCGTCGCTGCGGTGGGGCAGGATTCCGCTGCTGATGAATCGACCGGTTCAGTTGTAAAACCAAGGGTTCGAGACCTGGGCATCAACCCCGGTGTCCTGTCTCCCGGTCCACTCAATGCCATTACCGATGTTGCCGGTGTACGTGTTGGCCACATCACTCTGAAGCAGGGCAAGGCGATTAATACCGGTGTGACCGCGGTGCTTCCCCATGGTGGTAATTTGTACCAGGACAAGGTTCCAGCTGGTTTCGCCGTGGGTAACGGATACGGCAAATTTGCCGGAAGCACCCAGATCAGGGAATTGGGTGAGATCGAAACACCCATCGTGTTAACCAACACATTGTCGGTCGCCGAAGGCATGAAAGGCGTGATTGAGTACACGCTCACGCAAGAAGGAAACGAGAATGTACGGTCGGTCAACGCCATTGTCGGTGAGACCAATGACGGGTTTTTGAATGATATTCGCCGTCGTGTTGTTACATCCAATCACGTATTGCAGGCTATCAGCAGTGCCCAGAGCGGTCCCGTCGATGAAGGCCCGGTCGGCGCTGGCACCGGTACAGTCAATTTTGGATGGAAAGGTGGCATCGGGACAAGCTCCAGACAGCTACCCGACAAATTGGGAGGCTATACGGTCGGGGTGCTGGTCCAGACCAATTACGGCGGTGTCTTACAGATGGATGGCCTGCCGGTTGGGAAAGAACTTGGGCAATACTACCTGCGTGACGCCGTGGACAGGGGAGATGCAGACGGCTCGATTATTCTGATCGTTGCGACGGATGCGCCCTTGTCAGACAGGAATCTAACCAGGCTGGCTTCGCGCGCCCTGATGGCCATTGCACGCACGGGCTCACCGGCAACAAATGGTTCGGGTGATTATGCCGTGGCTTTTTCTACCGCAGAAACCGTGAGACGTACCCGGGAGCGTCGGAATTCCGTCAGTGACATCGCAGACCTGCCCAATAACCAGGTGTCTCCATTATTCGAAGCATCCATGGAAGCGAGTGAAGAGGCCATCTACAACGCACTCGTTACCGGTGTCACAACGGAGGGTTTCAAAGGCACGATTGAAGCACTTCCCCTGGATAAGCTGATCGAAATTATTCAAAAGTCCGGTCGCTGAACGTAGGGTGCGTAAATGTTACGCACGGCTCTAAACCAACTCGCGTGTAACATTTACGACTCAACGTTACTCGTGCGTAACATTTACGCACCCTACGTTACATTCCTGATTTGGGAAACCAAGACCAGGAATCATTCTCTTCTGCTATAGTTAAATAACACAAGAAAGATCCTCCGTCGGTCAGGAGATAAAAAAATGAAAAAAACTTTCTTCATGAGAGTAGGGTTGTTTTTTCTGATATTCCCGCTGTTTGTGCTTATCCAGGCGCCTTCAAACGTAGCTGTTTCAGCGGAACATGGTTGGGAAACAGCTGCTGCGATCTCGTGTCAGGACAAGCAAGATGCGTTTCCAAGCTCTATGTTTGCAAGGTTAAACATAGGCATGAATGGGGCTGTCTCAGGGTTTGAAATTCATCTTTCCTATGAGAATGGCGCCTGTTCTTCGCTCCTTTATGCTACCAACACCGCAGAAAGTCGCATCAGTGCAAGCTACCACGATGAAAATGATGATCTGGTCTTTGCCTTGAGATAGTAGGGTGCGTAACTTGTTACGCACGCTGTGATGCACCAATTAAAACCAACTCGCGCGTAACGAGTTATCATGCACCGATTGAAATTTACCCGTGCGTAACAAGTTACGCACCCTACGAGTATGAACCAAATGATGAATCCCCCTCCAGCAACGACGTTCAGTCCGGGAGTTTCACAAAATACAGGATTCCAATCATGAAGAAATTGCTCCCATTGATGGCAGTTCTTTTGGCATTCAATTCACTGGCTGGTGATGACAGTGAAGTTTTTCAGGCCCTGATCAAAAGGGATTGGGACTTCCGTCTCGCCGAGTATCCATCCCTGGCGCGCCAGAATGGTGTTGAGGACAACGCCGGTCAGATCACCCACGTCAGTGAAAAAGATCAACTCAGGCGATATGAATTCTGGAAACAGGTCCAACTGGAGCTTGGGGCCATTTCTTGCGACAAACTCGAACGTGAAGAATGCATCAATTACCGCATCCTTGGTCGGCAAATACACCAGTTTCTGGCGAACTATGAGACCCGCGCTTACCTGATCCCGTTCAACTCTGATTCGGGCTTTTACCTTGCATGGAACCGCTGGGGCAGTTCGACTGATTTCGAGTCTGAGCAAGACTATCGCGACTATATCTCAAGGCTCAAAGCATTGCCGGTTGTAATGGACGAGTACATCGCACTGATGCGTGAGGGTCTGAAAACCGGTATGTCCCAGCCCAGGGTCATCCTTGGCGGGCGCGAATTACCCGTCCAGAAGCAACTGGTTGAAAACCCGGAGCTCAGTAGTTTTTACATGCCTTTCCTGCAGCGGGATGAGAACATCAGTGAGGCAACGCAACAACAGTTGGTCGCCGATGCAAAAAGTGCTGTTATGGATGGTGTCATTCCAGCGTATCAACGGTTATATGATTTCTTTGTCGATGAATATTTCGTCAAGGCGCGCACCACACTGGGGGCCAGTAGCCTGCCGGGTGGTGAGAAATTCTACCAGGAACAGATTTACCTCTATGCAACCCTTGATATGAGTGCCGATGAAATTCATCAACTAGGCTTATCCGAGGTCGCACGTATACGCGCAGAGATGGAAGCCGTCATCAGGGAACTGAAATTTGACGGTGATATGGCTGAATTTGTCCAGTTCCTACGCACTGACCCCCAGTTTTATGCAAAAACACCGCATGAACTATTGGCTGAGGCTTCCTACTTTGCCAAGAAGATCGATGGCCGTTTGCCAATGTTATTTAAAAAACTGCCACGCCAACCTTATGGCGTTGCTCCGGTTCCTGAAAACATCGCACCCTTTTATACTGCTGGTCGTTATTCCCCCTCGCCGTTGTCGGCACACCGAGGTGGATATTACTGGGTAAATACCTACGCACTCGAAAGCCGAACCTTGTACACCCTGCCCGCATTGACCTTACATGAAGCAGTTCCCGGTCATCATTTGCAGTTTGGACTGGCAATGGAACAAGACGAACAACCTGGCTTCAGACGAAATGATTATATTTCGGCCTATGGTGAAGGCTGGGCACTTTATGCTGAAAAGCTCGGTATAGAAATGGATATTTATGAAACCCCC
>CBDTVF010000115.1:0-8715 GCA_965363775.1 uncultured Gammaproteobacteria bacterium | reverse complement strand
AGGAAAATAAACCTGCTGCTGCCAGAAAACACTTGCGTAAGGCCAGGCGTTATTTTCCAGAGAGCATCAGAGCAAGGTTCATTCTTGCACGAATTGCCGGCCAACAGGAGATGTACTCCGAGGCTCTGGATGTATATGAAGAAATTGCAGAGATGGACATGGAGTACATCCATGACATTCTGCCATCGTACCTGGCTTGTGCTCAAAAAGCGGAAGAGTTTCCCCGGGCCCTGGCAATCATGGAAAGCTGGACCGAAAATTACGATGGCATCAGCCTGCTATTGTCACGGACGGATGTGATCCGGGAAGAACAGGGCCTGGAAGCCGCGACCCGCTACCTGGCTGAGGCGCTGACCCTGCGGCCATCGGTCAAAGGACTGGATCACCTGATAGAGCTGAAGCTCGAAGGTGGTCCGGAAACAGAGTCTGGTGATGAGATTCTGCGTGCAGTCGCACAGAAATTACTGGCCCGACAACCATCCTACCGCTGCACGCATTGCGGCTATGCAGGGCATAGTCATCATTGGCAATGTCCCAGTTGCAAGAACTGGAGTACGACGCGAATTATCCGCGGTGTCCTGGGTGAATAAACCGTGACCCTGTGGGTAGCAGTTAGTTTGTTCGCAGGTATTTTGAGCTTTTTCAGTTGTACCATGGCCACGGCAATGGCTGAAAAGTCGGGCATGATCGCCCAGCCGGGTGAACGTCAAAGCCACGAGCTTGCAACGCCTACCGGTGGTGGGCTGGGTTTGATATTCAGCATCGTGGTGACAACAGTTTGCTTGCAATTGGTCATTCCCCTGGCTGACTTCTGGTGGCAGAACATGCTTCCTGGTGTCGTTTTGCTTGCAGTTGTCGGTTGGCGTGATGATAAATTTCCGGTTTCTTCAATAATTCGTTTATTGGTTCAGCTTGCAGTCAGTCTTTGGCTGTTAGGCTTCGGCTGGTCGGAATTTTCATTGAAGAATATGGGTCTGCTAGCAGTCACTACTGTGGCAATGGTCTGGATGATGAACCTGTATAACTTCATGGATGGTAGCAATGGCATGGCAGGCTTTCAGGGAGTGTTTGCAGGCATGACAATGGCAGTTTTCTTTCAAATTGGTGAGCAGCATACGATGGCTCTTGTCGCTTTGGTTGTTGCAGCTGCCTGTGCGGGTTTCCTGCCGTTAAATTTCCCCCATGCACGCGTGTTTATGGGTGATGTGGCCAGTGTTCCCCTAGGTTTTATATTTGCTTCCCTGAGTGTTTTTGGGGTTATGACGGGTAGCTTGAATTTGCCTGTGGTAATTCTGATCATGTCTGTGTTTATTGTTGATGCAACACTGACGTTGCTTTCGAGGGTATTGTGTGGAGAGCGGTGGTATACTGCGCACGCCCAACACGTTTACCAACGGTTGATCGCCCAGGGATGGTCGCATCGCCAGGTTTTGCTGATTTATCAATCCGTTAACGTGATTGTGGTGCTGCCAGCCCTGGTGCTGCTAGGAATATATCCGCAATATGCCACAGTGACAGTAGGATTAACCTTGATTTTACTCGGAACATGCTGGCATATCGCAAAGTGGAGGCTTGGCATGATTGCCAAAGTGCAAATGAAATGACAAGAATAATCGAATTCATTCGCCACCCTCGTGCGGCTGTCATTGTGCATGATTTTTGTATGGTCGTGGTTGCGTGGTTTGCTGCAGTCTGGTTGATGGAAAGTACCTCCGCGCATCCCCTCGGTAATAATATTTCTACACTGACAGGTTTGCTTATTGTTCTTGCGCTGCAGGGCAGTGTGCTGTGGGCAACAGGTCTGTACAAGGGACTTTGGCGTTTCGCCAGTTTTCAGGACATGTGGAACATCGCCCGTGCAAGTGCCTTTGGCACGATCGCGATCATGGCGGTAATGGCCCTGGCACAAGGTACAGCAATCTCTCAGTGGATGCCAACAGCCTTGATTTACCCGGTATTACTGTTTGTGCTGTTGGGTTTGCCAAGGATGTGTTACCGGTTTTGGAAGGACTCACAGGTATCGATTTCAACATCCGATAAGGGCTTCAAGCGGGTCCTGATTCTGGGCGCGGGACGTTCCGGCGCCATGCTTGAAAGGGAATTGCGGCGGCGCGGAGGCTTCGATGTGGTCGGCTTCCTGGATGACGACAGACGCTTGCGTGGGGCGCAAGTCCATGGTGTTCCAGTGCTAGGAGCCATCGACCAATTGCCACGGGTTGGTTCAAATTACCAGGCCGAATTGGCCATCATTGCGATGCCCTCAGCGAGTAATCAACAAATGCAACGTATCGTTGAGATTTGTGAACTCAGCGAATTTGAATTTCGTACACTGCCAACCTTGCAGGACCTTGGCTCTCAGGCAACCAATATCGGTGACCTGAAACGGGTGGTTATTGATGACCTGTTAGGCCGTGATCCAGTGTCATTGGAGTGGGAGTCCATACGCGAAGTCCTGGTAGGCAAACGTGTGATGATTACCGGTGGTGGGGGTTCAATTGGCTCAGAACTCTGTCGTCAGATCGCCCGTCTGAACCCGGTTGAATTGATTGTCATAGATCATAGTGAATATTCCCTATACAAGATTGATCACGAGTTACGCAGTGATTACCACGACCTGTTATTTTATTCGGTGCTCGGTGACATCTGCGATCCTGCGACGGTCGAAAAGGTCATTGGCGATTACAAACCGGATGTGGTGTTTCATGCGGCAGCTTATAAACATCTGCCGATATTGCAGACACAGATTCGCGAAGCATTCCGAAATAATGTCTATGGAACCATGCGTGTGGCCGAAGCGGCAGAGCGTCATGGCGTCGGTACCTTCGTATTGATCTCGACCGATAAGGCCGTTAACCCGGCCAATATCATGGGTGCAACCAAACGTGTTGCTGAGATGTATTGTCAGAACATGAATGCCCGTTCGCAAACACGCTTCATAACGGTCCGGTTCGGCAACGTATTGAATTCAAATGGCAGTGTGGTGCCGTTATTCCAGGAACAGATTGCCAAAGGTGGTCCGGTGACTGTAACCCATCCGGAAATATCCCGTTATTTCATGACCATTTCCGAGGCCAGCCAGTTGATCATGCAGGCCGCTGTACTGGGCAGTGGTGGAGAAATCTATGTGCTGGATATGGGTGAACCGGTCAATATTACCTACCTGGCGGAGCACCTGATTCGTCTTGCTGGCAAGGAGCCTGGACAGGATATCGAGATTATTTATACCGGTCTGCGTCCCGGTGAAAAGTTGTTCGAGCAGTTATTTCATGAACTTGAGCCCTATGAACAGACATCACACGAAAAAATCCTGCTGGCGCACCCGCGCGTGGCCGACTGGGATGAGTTACGTGCAGAGTTGAGAGGGTCTGAGCTGGCCGTCAGGCGTTACGATACCAAATACCTCAAAAAGGCACTGGTACGTCTTGTACCGGAGCTGGCTAAATCCGGTTTCAATACGGAACCGGCAAAAGTTATCCCAATCTATAAAAGCAGTTAAGGAAGCCCTGACTGTCCATGTCTGATTATGCACTTGAACATGCTGATCTACGTGAAGATTTGCTGGCGTATTTTGAATCGGTGATAGGTTCGCCGGGCAGATGACTGTACGCCCCCAATGCGATTGGCCTGAAGGTGAAGTTGTTTGTTTCAAACACACTTCAGAGGTGTTGCAGGACAATATCTGGTCTGATCCTTCAAAACGGGATTTTCACGTTTATTTGCCGCCAGGTTATTCCGAGTCAGGAAGTGCCTATGTCGCCTTGTGGGATTTCGCCGCATTCACCAATGCTGGCCCCGGTCATTTGAACTGGAGAAACCAGGGTGAAAACCTGCCGCAACGTTTGGACCGATTAATTGGCAGTGGCGTCATGCCGCCAGTAGTCGTACCAATGCCGGATTGTTATAGCTCGTTGGGTGGCAATCAATACGTGAACTCTAGTGCTGTCGGTCGTTATGCCGACTACGTGGTGGAGGAGTTGGTGCCGTTTCTGTCAGAACGGGTCAATGTCATTGACGGTCGGGATGGTCGCGGTGTATTCGGAAAATCATCAGGTGGATATGGTGCGCTGGTGCATGCTATGTATTACCCGGAAACCTGGGGAGGACTGGCATCACATGCAGGTGATATTGGTTTTGAATGGGTATACCGGCCTGATTTCCCCCGTGCAGCAGCTGTTTTGTCAGGGTTGGGTGGCGATCCTTATCGTTTTCTGAAAAACTTCTGGCTTAAGAAATCACCGGGTTCACCGGATTACTCCACTCTCCTTACTTTGGCTATGGCAGCCAGTTATGACCCTGGTGAGAGTCCGGAGTCTGCTATTCAATTACCATTTGATCTGCATACCTGCGAGCTGGACGAGTTTCGCTGGAGTCGTTGGTTACGCCATGACCCCTTGAATTTGTTCGAATCATATGCAGCGGAACTCGCGTCGTTAAAACTACTCTATATCGACGTTGGAAGCCGAGACCAGTACAACATTCAGTATGGAACACGTGCCTTTATTAAACGCCTTGAAAAACTGGGTATTGATCACCATTTTGATGAGTTCGATGGCACTCATTCAGGTATGGACTGGCGGTTGGATATTTCGTTGCCAATGCTTGCCAAAGCCCTGTATTGAGATGCCTGTCAGGCCAATAACCCTATTGATAATTGGAATATAAATGATTGAGATTACAGAAAGTGCCCAGGAATACTTTGGAAGATTGATTGCACAGCAGGAAATGGATGATATCGGTTTGCTTTTAACCGTTCTCAAACCGGGAACAGCGCTTGCCTCCTGTGATCTGCAGTTCCACGTTCCGGGTCAATCCGGCGGGAAGGAACTCGAGTTCAACTATGACCAGTTTAATTTATATGTTTCCGCTGGCAGCGAAGAATGGCTTGAAAAGGCAAAAATAGATTTTGAAACAACCGATGCCGGTGGTCAGCTAAGCATCAAGGCACCGGGTATCAAGGGCAAAAAGCCAGACGAAATGGCGGATTTGGCCGAAAAAATTGCCTGGGTTCTGGAAGGGGAAATCAATCCTGGTCTGGCCGGTCACGGTGGCATGGTTTCGCTGGAGCAGATAACACCAGATAATGAAGTTGTATTACGCTTTGGCGGTGGTTGTCACGGATGCGGTATGGTCAATGAGACCCTGCAAGGTGGTATTGAAAAGACACTTAAAGAGTACTTCCCGGAAATTACCGCTGTGATTGATGCCACTGATCACGATAGTGGTGAGAATCCGTACTACAAGTAATCCTGAATGGTGGACATTCATGTCCACCATTCAATGCTTATTTATCCTTAATTTCTACCAATCCTGACTGACTCGCATACCAGGCCGTGATGTCTTTTATATCTGCATCACTGAGGTTTGCGGCAAACCCATTCATGATGGCATTCTGGCGGCTACCGTCACGGAAACCTTGCAGCGTCTTGATCAGGTAGGACTGCTGCTGTCCACCAAGGTTGGGGTAAATCGGTTGAGTGCTCTGGCCAGCGGGGCCATGACAGGCGTGGCAAACTGCAGATTTGTTCTTTCCTTCAGCGGCATTGCCGGCTGAATATGCCATGGCAGGAATCAATGAGAGAAGGGTGACGGCTAATGTTGATTGGAATCTGTTCATTTTATTCAGCACCCGAATTTTTTGTTTGTCCAGCAAGATATACAGCGATATCTTCAATATCCTGATCTGAAAGTGCTTCAGCTTGAAGGTTCATGGTTTTATGTTGGCGTTCGCCGGATTTGAACCCCTGCAATGCGATAACCAGGTATTCCTTGTTTTGCCCACCGATTCGGGGAACATGATAAGTCGGGTAGGTATTGTTATAACCGACAATTCCATGACAACCGGAGCAGGTATAGGCCTTTATCTTGCCAGCCTTGTAGTCCCCTGCAGCGATTGCATTGATGGATACCAGGGACAATAGCAAAGTAAGCAGAATTTTTTTAATATGCATATGAGTGATCACAGTGGGTAATTATTGTTAGCGGGCGATTATACCCACAGAATACACGTAAACCAATAATCACTACAAGATTAACAAAAAGAATTGCTTACAGTTTTCCGCATAGTTCCGGTATAAGCGTAAAATTCTTCAAGGCCGATAATGTTGCCGGAGCCTTTTTGCCGATATAACCTGAAAGTGATTTAATTGCTACGTTCGGGATGGTATACCGCGTGATAAATTCGACTTTCAAGCCGCCCTGGCCCGGTTCGGTATTCAAGCTCGAAAGAATCGTATCTGCAGCACCTTCATTGGGGTTCATGATCCTTAGTCTTGGGATCAGAGGCTGCAAAGCCTTCTCAAACTGGGCGGCCTGATAGCCATAGTGTGTACAGCCGAGGAAGGCCATCACATTTTCAGGTGTACGATCGAATTGTTTCAGAGCAGCGGGTACAAAATTTCTCAACAGGCTGGCTGTAAGCTGCCCGCTGCCATCATTGGAAATGGCATCCGGCAGACCGGGGCAGGCCTGTTCGGCAACCTGGTTTGCCGGGACGCCGTGTACCTTTAAGCGTTTGCTATAAACGGCTTCTTCGACAGTGGTCGGTGTTGCAAAAATGATAAATGTGATGCCATTGTCACGTTCATATGCAGCCAGCATTTCACGCACACCGGTATCAACTATACCCTCGATAGGAATATGCCTGTGGTGATCGAAATACGGATCCTGGTAAAGCACACTCAGCGTGTTGCAGGCAATAAAAAGTAGATCCGGTTGATACCTTTCCTGGACACTGTGCAGGAACCGGTCAAAGGCCTGGAGCTTGGTTTGACGGTCCGGCATGGAATTGTAGGAGTAATCATCTTCAATCGCGGTATTCAGGTAGAGTAGCTCAACGTCTGCCTGAATGGGCGAACGGCGTAGCTTCGCCTCAACTTCAGCACAAACTGACAATCCACCGACACCGGAGTCTGTAATACCTATTCTCAATTCAAAGAACCTCTGATTCGTAGTCGCCCGTAATAAGCTTGAACAGGACGGGTATATACGAGGTTATCATGTCAGCGAGGTATACCCAACTCCCGGCGAATCCCAAAAGAATCCTGTAAGACCAGTGCCAATCGATCGCCGCGACACGTGTACCTGCCCTCTGAGACTCGCCACAAGTACGTCCGTGTAGGCTCTTCAAAAACATCCGTGTTTTTGGAGGTCTCAGACGGCAGGTACACATATCCCGGCTTGGTTTGGGTGGATTCTTTCAGAAGCCCATCAACAGAAGTCTCGCGATCGGGTTGTTAACCCTTTCATCAATTCACCAAAATCATGTACCTGCCGGGCAATCAGGTGATACACCTCACCGTCGCTTTCCATTACGCCATCCACGGCGATCAGTGATGCATTGAGAACGATGCTGCGTTGGCGCTCCCACAGGCGTTGCCAGATCACCACGTTGACGTGTCCGGTTTCGTCCTCAAGGGTCAGGAAGATGGTGCCATTGGCGGTCATGGGGCGTTGTCGCATGGTGATCAGGCCACAGGCACGGGTATGGCTGCCATGCTTCAGATTAAGCAGTTGCTGAGCTGTTATAACCCGACGTTGACGTAACTGTTTACGGATCATTGCTAGAGGATGACGTCCCAGGGTCAGTCCTGTGGCAGCATAATCTGCCCGCAGGTCATCGGCTTCTGAAGCGGGACGGATGGCGGTAGCATCATCTTTGCGGGCGATACCCTGGAGTAAATCCGCAGGTTGCTTCTCTATTGCGGCCACTTGCCAGCGGGCACGGTGACGGTGGCCGGCAATTCCTTTGAGTGCAGCGGCTTCAGCCAGCGCGGCCAGTTCACGCTGGTTCAATTGTGCGCGGGTACATAAATCCTGTACATTGCTGAAAGAGGCACGGGTGCGGGCATCGTTGATACGCCCAGCAGCCTGCCGTCCCAGGCCTTTGATCAAACGCAGGCCGAGACGAAGCACGGGTATATTGTCGGGACCATGTTCAAGTGCACAATCCCAGTTACTGTAGCGGACATCTGCGGGTAGTACTGTTACACCATGACGGCGTGCATCCTGTACCAGTTGTGCAGGTTGATAAAATCCCATGGGTTGTGAATTGAGTAGAGCGCAGGTGAAGGCCGCGGGATGATGGCATTTCAACCATGCAGAGACATACACCAGTAGTGAAAAACTGGCAGCGTGTGATTCCGGAAATCCATACTCTCCAAAACCCTTGATCTGTTCAAATATCTGTTCTGCAAAGCTACGTTGATAACCCCGCTCCAGCATGCCGTTGATCAACCGCATACGCATGTGTTCCATACCGCCACGCCGCGCCCATGCGGCCATTGAGCGACGTAGTGCATCGGCTTCCGAGCCACTGAAACCGGCTGCCACCATGGCAATTTGCATGACCTGTTCCTGAAAAATCGGTACGCCGAGGGTACGCTGCAGCACGGCTTTGAGTGCATCTGATGGGTAGTTGACGGTCTCAATGCCGCGTCGGCGTTGCAGGTAGGGGTGCACCATATTGCCCTGGATCGGCCCCGGCCGGACGATGGCAACCTCAATCACCAGGTCATAAAAACAAGCCGGTTTGAGGCGTGGCAGCATCGCCATCTGTGCACGTGATTCGATCTGAAACACGCCGATGGTATCAGCCTGTTGGATCATGCCATAGGTGATTGGATCTTCAGCCGGTACATCGGTCAGACCCATGTTCCAGCCATAAAAATCATTCAGCAGGTCAAAGCAGCGATGAATGGCTGTTAGCATGCCCAGGGC
>CBDTVF010000114.1:0-8722 GCA_965363775.1 uncultured Gammaproteobacteria bacterium | reverse complement strand
AGTTGAGTGCCGCTAACCATCGTCAACTGTATGTTCCGGAAGGATTTGCACACGGGTTTATTGTTTTAAGCAGCAGCGCATTGTTTCATTACCACTGCACCTCGGAGTACTCACCGCAATTTGAGGTTTCAATCGCCTGGAACGATCCGGATATTGCCGTTAAATGGCCGTGTCAACCAACCGCTGTATCAGGAAAGGATGGGGCAGCACCGTTCCTGCGTGACCTGCCGACCAAGCTTTTGCCACAGCTCGAGATATGAGTATTCTACTGACAGGCGCTGCCGGCCAGCTTGGAACTGAACTGTTGCCATTGTTATCCGCGCGAGGCCGTGTAACTGCCACGGATCGAAGTACGCCAGCCACGGTGGTGGGGGATTGGCTGGAGTTGGATATCAGTGATGGCGGTAAGCTGGAGCTTCTATTGAACCGCCTGAGACCAGGGCTTATCGTTAATGCTGCTGCTTACACGGCAGTTGATCAGGCTGAGACAGACGTCAAAACAGCATTTGATGTCAATGCTGAATTTCCCGGGCGTTTGGCGCATTGGGCAAAACAAAATGACGCCCGCCTTATACATTACTCAACGGATTATGTTTTTGATGGCATGGCAGCCAGCCCTTACCTTGAGACAGACGTACCTGACCCGCAAAATGTGTATGGACAGAGCAAATTGGAAGGTGAGCGTGCCATTGAATCAAGCGGCTGTATGCACGCTACGTTGAGGACATCATGGGTATATTCTTCACATGGAAAGAATTTTGTCCTGAGCATGCTGGATCTGGCACGCAGAGGAATACCCCTAAAGGTTGTGGATGATCAGCAAGGTTGCCCGACATGGGCCAGAAACCTTGCCCTTGCGAGCGACAAGGTGGTTGAGCAATGGCAAACCCGGGGTGTTGATCATCACAACGGGCTTTTTCACTATTGTGATGACCGCACTGTAAGTTGGTACGATTTTGCCCATGCGGTGTTCCATTATGCCGTTGAAGCCGGGTTGTTAAATAGCGAACCGGATCTGGCACCTATACCGAGTTCAGGGTTTCCCCAACCTGCGCCACGCCCGAAATGGTCGGTTCTTGATACCAACCGGATCGAAACGGCCTTTGACATTTACCCGGCTTCTTTCAACAGGTCTCTCAAGACCGTGATTGATGAGGCGGCAAAAAGAGCATAATTATGACTCAGACCGATTCGAAACCACCGTTGATCCCTGTCATCCTGTCCGGTGGCGCAGGAACACGTCTTTGGCCGGTTTCCCGGCGCGCCCATCCAAAACCTTTTATGGAATTGGTGGATGGTGAGACGCTTGCAGAGAAAACATTACACAGGGCGAGAATGGTTGCCGGTGATGCGCCTGTCATAACGGTAACCAGCCGTGATTATTATTTTTACACACGCGACCTCTATGCCGGAATGAAGAACAGTGTCGCGAATGAACAGTTCCTATTGGAGCCCATGGGTAGAAATACGGCACCTGCAATAGCGCTGGCTGCATTGAGTGTACGGGATAGTGCTGGTAAAGATGCTTCCATGCTGGTGATGCCGGCCGATCACCTGATAGCAGATTTGCGTAGCTTCGAAGCATCTGTAGAAGAGGCCGTTTTGCTTTCGGAGCAGGGTTTCCTGGTCACGTTTGGCATCTATCCGACACATGCTGAAACCGGTTATGGATACATCCGTCAGGGAGATCCCTTGACTGATAATGGTGGTTACCGGGTTGCAGAATTTGTCGAAAAACCGGATGAGGCGACCGCCATCAAATATCTGGAATCGGGTGAATACCACTGGAATTCCGGAATGTTCTGTTTCCAGGCCGGTAGTTTTCTGGAATCTCTGAAACGTTACGCACCCGATGTTTACAATGCGGCTCTGCGGGTGTGGGAAGAAACTGATAAATCACAGTCACCGATTGAATTACCCGCCGAATCATTCAGTAAGTGCCCGTCTATTTCGATTGACTACGCGGTCATGGAGCGCGCAGATAATACAGCAGTTGTAGCCAGTGACTTTGGCTGGAGTGATATAGGCTCATGGAAGGCCATCAGTGAACTGTATGAGTCCGACGAGGCCGGTAACCGTATTAAAGGCAAGGCTGTTATGGTTGGTTCGACTGACTGCTTTGTGCAAAGCGACGAGCGCATCGTTGCCGCTGTGGGTGTAAAAGACCTGTTGATTGTAGATACCGGCGACGCAGTACTGGTAGCGGATCGCAACCAGGCGCAGGACGTCAAGGAAGTAGTGGCACAACTGTCGGATTTGAAGCACGAGGCTGTTAATTTCCACAAGACGGTCCACCGGCCCTGGGGAAGTTTTACGATTCTGGAAGATGCTGCTGACTGCAAGGTCAAACGACTGGTCGTTAAACCTGGCCAGGTATTGTCCCTGCAGTTACACCATCGCCGTGCAGAGCACTGGACGGTTGTGAAGGGTACGGCGAAGATCCGCTTGGGTGATAAAGAGTTTTTGCTTGAAGCCAGCCAGTCTACATTTATCCCGGTTGAGACGCAGCACCGTCTCGAGAACCCGGGGGATGAAAATATACACCTGATAGAGGTTCAAACCGGTGACTATTTTGGTGAGGATGATATCGAACGCTTTGAGGATATTTACGGGAGAATAAAATGAAGCTGATTGACAGTTTTTCAATCAAGCGGTTAACTTCCTCTTGCCTGCTTGCTGTTTTGCTGGGCAGCAGCTTTTACACTTATCCGTTGCTGGCTGACGAAAATGTCGTCCCAACTGTTCACAGTGAAAATCACAAGGAGGCCATTGAGGCCTGGCGGGCCAGTCGACATGAAGGCCTGATGCGACCCAATGGATGGCTGACACTGGTCGGGCTCGAATGGCTCAAAGAAGGTAAGAATCGTGTCGGTAGTGCAGCGGATAACGACATTCAGTTAAGTGGTGGCCCGGCATACTGGGGTAGTGTCGTGTTGGAAACTGACAAGCTGTTTTTCACAGGTTCCGGTGATGAAAGTGTGAAAATCAATGGCGAGTTGTTACCACAATCTGAATTGATTCCGGATACGGAAGGTAAAGCCACCGTGGTATCCAGCGGAAATTTGACTTTCCATGTTATTTACAGGGAGTCATACGGGCTTCGTGTCAAGGATTCACAGGCAAAAGCACTGCAGAATTTCACAGCTGTAGATAACTATGCCATTGATGAATCATGGCGTATTGAAGGTCGCTTTATTCGTGCCCAGGAAGGTGCCACTCTGGAAATCGCCAACGTGCTTGGACAAATCTCCGAATCACCGGTGTTTGGTACATTCGAGTTTGATATGGATGGTAAAACTCATAGATTACTTGGCTTGGGAACCGTGAATTCGAAGAGTCTCTGGTTTATCTTTGCTGACCGGACCTCCGGTCATGGCACTTACGGGGCAGGGCGGTTCTTATACAGCGATGGCATGCCGGAAAACGAGAGGTTGACGGTTGATTTTAATAAAGCCTACAACCCGCCTTGTGCTTTTAACCCCTATTCCACCTGCCCGCTACCACCCCAGAAAAACCGCTTGGATCTGGCTGTTGTAGCCGGCGAAAAGGATTTTCATCCTGACTCCGGTTAGATTTAATTTAATATTCCGTAATTGACTATTTGCTGTCCACTGCCGGTGTGCGATCTGTATCTGCAGCGGCCGCGAGACGACGTTCATAGTAGTTTGCCCGTAAGGTGCAAAACAATGCCAGCCATACGGAGGCAAACAATGGTGTGGTGTTAACCAGGGCTCCCCTGGTATCGGTTTCATATCGGTTCATATTGTGTAATCCTATTGTTAGTTCTGACCGGTTTTCCGTCATGTACCTAATAAAGACCGTTCAAGTACAGAAAAGTTGACGTACTCAGAGCCTGATTGGTTACGGTGCAACGCAATAAGCACTCGTTTTATCGCAATCAGACTCCGGTGCTGCTTTTTCAGCGGGAATGTCTACCCAGTTCACGGTCCATTTCAAACTCACGTGAAGTGACGTAGGCCTCCATTTTTTGCAGGCGTAGATCCAGTTCCCGGAAACGGTGACTGAGATTGCTGAATACATCGGTCGGGGCCATGCTGACACCACGCCAGAATTTCTCCTGGCTTTCATCCTTGTATAAATCCTGTGGTTTGACCGGGATAATAATCGTCAGGATGATATACGCTGGCACCACAAAGGGAAAAAAGAATACCGTGCATACCGCCAGGATCAGACGCAGACCCTTCCGGTTAAGCCCGAAATAGTCGGCCAGACCCGCACACACACCGGTGAGTACAGCATTTTCCTTGTCCCGGTAGAGACGGTGCGGGTTCTTGCGTTCGTACATATCACTCATGACGCTGTCTCCACGTGGGCGACTCAATATCCAGGATACGTTCCAGTGTCTGAATCCGGTCTTCCATTTTCTTGGTGGATTCCCAAATATCTGTCAGCATTTTTTCATCTTCAGGTGTTAAGCCCTTGGATGTTTTCATCTTGGTGATGTAGTGAAATATGATCCACAAGGGTGCACAGACTGTTAGTAATAGAATAGGAATGACTTCAGTCATCTTTCTTCTCCGTATCGGTGTTTTCAACTTTGTCGGATTTATTTATTTTTGCTTTTAGCGCTTCAAGTGCATCTTCCACCCGGTCGTCATCTTCAAGCCCGGCAATTTCTTCCGCCAGACCTTTGCGCCGCCCCATATCCAGAGATTCACCCTGCGCTTCTACATTGTCGATACGACGTTCGGCGTTTTCAAACCGGAAGAGCATTTCATCAATCGTGTCATCGTGTATGTGCTTACGTGCTGCCAGCTGTGTCGTTGCAGTTTTATGGCGTATGACGATGCTGCGCTGACGGGTTTTTGCATCATTCAATTTGCTCTGTAATTGGGTGATGTCTGAATTGAATTTGTCCAGTTGCTCGTCAAGTATTTTCGTATCACGCCTGGTTTGTTCAACCTCATCACTCAACGTCTGTTTTTCAGCCAGTGCTGCCCGTGCTAAATCTTCCCGCCCCTGGCGAACTGCCAGTTCTGCGCGTTTTGCCCAGCCTTGCTGCTCACGTTCAAGAAACTCTGCGTAACGACGTTGTTCTTTCCGATCAGCAATACATTTGGCTGCGGCAGAACGGATTTCCACTAAGGTATCTTCCATTTCCTGGATCATTAAGCGGATAATTTTCTCGGGATCCTCTGCTTTTTCGAGCAAAGAATTAATATTGGCGTTGATAATATCGGTAAATCTGGAAAAGACACTCATTGCGTATGCTCCTGCATTTTGTTCTGTACCTGTCTTTAATGCACGCTTCATGCCAATATTTTTAATCTCTGTAACACTATGAAATTAATATAAATAATACGCGTTACTGAAATTGATCCGGTTGTCATGCTGCTTTTGTTGGTTAAATATGCCAACTGATGGTTGAACTTGAAAAGGTTTGTATAGTCTATCTGGCTGCCCATTTATGAATTGATGTTGGATTGGGCATGACATATCCAAGGCTGCTCATGTAGAATAGCCCCCCTTTATTGACTGGCAATGGGCCAGCAAACAGCAATCTTCTGGAGGAATAATCAATGCGATCCAGACTCGCGCTTACAGTTTTAATCATGCTGGTTTCCGGCACTGTCCTTGCTCAGGACGTTAATACAGAGAAAGGTAAACTCAGCTATGCAGTTGGTTGGGACATCGGTGCCGATATAGCACGGCGCAGTACCGAATTTGACGTGGAATCTTTAATCACTGCCATACGTGATGTGGTAGCAGAAAAGGATCCCCAGGTTACTCCTGAAGAGATGCGCACAATGTTGACCGCGCTTCAGGAAAAAGTTCGTGCAGAACAAGTTGAACAGTTCCGCGTGTTGTCTGAAGAAAACCAGGCTGCCAGCGAAGCTTTCCTTACAGCTAATAAATCTAAAACCGGGATCGTTGCTCTTCCCAGTGGTGTTCAGTATCGCATCATTGAAGAAGGTGATGGCAAACGCCCAGGTTTGGAAAGCAAGGTAACTGTTCATTATCGTGGTTCAAAACTGGATGGACGTGAGTTCGACAGTTCATTTGCTCGTGGTACACCTGAAGAATTTACCGTCAATGCGGTTCTGAAAGGCTGGCAGGAAGTACTGCCCCTGATGAAAGCAGGTTCCACCTGGCAGATATTTGTTCCACCTGAATTGGCATTCGGTGCTCGCGGCAATCCGCCGGTTGGTCCGAATGAAGCTTTGATGTTTGACCTCAAACTGGTCGAAATCTTACAGTAAAGCTTTTAAGAGCCGGGCGGCGTACGCTGCCCGGCTTTTTTTCGCCTTTTAATTGGGTGTTTCTTTCACTCTTTTTTGTTGGCTTTATCATTAGCCGATCATGTTAAATTCGACAATCTCCTAGTACCATATCGGGATATGCATACAGAATTCCATAATTTACTTTTTAGTGCCGTTTCACCTTTTGATGAGGGTGTATCAGCGCTGAAACTCAATGTGTTGCGTAACACTCGGGATGGGGACCAGATACGCCCTAACCGTACTGCCGCAGTTCTTGTCCCGATCCTCGACAAACCTGAACCGGAAATACTGTTGACCGTACGCTCGAAGACCCTGGTGCAGCATCCCGGGCAAGTCAGTTTTCCCGGTGGGGCAGTGGATCACACAGACCGTTCGGCCATTTCGACGGCACTGCGTGAAGCGGAGGAAGAAATTGGTCTCGATTTCTCACAGGTTTCCCCGCTGGGTTTCCTGGACCGCGTGGACACTATTTCGGATTACAGGGTTTTGCCGGTTGTTGCCCTGGTGCGCCCCTCATTTGTCTGGCAGCCGGATCATCGTGAAGTGGCCGAAGTATTTACCGTGCCATTGAAGTTGGCTGTCGACCGGAATGCCTATTCCCACGAGAAGATTACACATGAAGGAAAAATACACGTTATTTCTTCGTTGCATTGGCAAGGGCACAGGATTTGGGGCATCACGGCAGCTATTCTGCTGAACTTTGGCAGCCGTCTCGAGAGCCTGAACTGTGAGAGCGTGAAGTTTCCTCTTCGGTAAAGAAAAGGAGCCTCTGATCTAAGGTCTAACCGGATTTCTTTTTATGACTGAAAAAATATTGTTTTCTGCGCAGGAATTGCATGCGCTGCAGACCAGTGGAGATTGCCTGGTTGTCGATTGCCGGTTTGTTCTGGCTGATCCGGATGCTGGTCGTAAAACCTATCTTGAGTCACATATTCCCGGTGCGGTTTTTGCGCATCTTGATGATGATCTTTCGAGTCCTATAACCAGCGATAGTGGCCGTCACCCTTTGCCTGATTCTGACGGTTTTGCAGCATTTCTGGGTCGTATTGGCTGGCAACCCGGAGTGATTCTGGTTGTATACGATAATGTCGGTGGTGCAATAGCTGCCCGACTTTGGTGGTTGATGAAGTACTTTGGTCATGACGGGTCTGCCATGTTGAATGGAGGTATTGCTGCCTGGCAGGCAGCCGGTTACCAACTTGAAAGTGGAATTGTAAATGTTAAGCCCATGCCGGTGGTCGATTTCACTTTGCGTAAAGAACTCGCAGTTTCTGTCTCAGAGCTTGTCGGGAAACTGGAAGGAGATAAGGTTGTACTGGCAGATGCCCGTAACCGTAAGCGTTTTGCGGGGGAGGTCGAGCGCATTGATCGCGTAGCTGGCCATATCCCGGGCTCGGTCAACTATCCGTACACCTTGAATCTCACTTCAAATGGTGATTTCAAACCGGTGGCCGATATCTGCGAAGGACTGCGCACGCTGACAGAAAATCAACAATCACGGGACCTGGTACATATGTGTGGCTCCGGGGTCACCGCCTGTCACAATATCTTTGCCGCAGAACTGGCAGGAATAAAGGAATCAAAATTGTACGTGGGTTCATGGAGCGAGTGGATACAGGATGCTTCCCGGCCTGTAAATCTGGGTGCGTAAACGTAGCTCGCCAGTCACTGTGGGTGTGTAACTCGTAACTTGCCGGTCAATGTGGGTGTGTAACTCGTAATGTACTAATCGATGTAGGGTGGGTAAATGTTACCCACGAGTCTAGTGGCAACGGGTTGGGTTATTCGCGGGTAACATTTACCCTCCCTACTGGCACTAAAAGGAGCCAGCCTATGACCCGGAAAACCCTCGCTATTATATTTGGTATCAGCCTGTTTCTCAGTTTTGCAGTGCAGGCAGGTCACCCAGGCAAGCATGGCAACAAACATCACCATGGTCACGTTAAGAAGCACCATGGGCATCATCAACACCATCCCCGTGATTCACCATTGGCGTGGACGTCAGCATGCCCGTCATGACCGCTACAGGAGGTATGCTCAATCCTATGTTCGGCCTCGCTTTGAACTGGGTGCGCAGTTTGTTACACGGGTACCATGGATGCCCGTGTAACCGCCGGATCAAAAATCTGCCAGACAGGTTTTCTCAGGCAGATTTTTGATGCATCGAATGATACCGGTCGAAAAGTTTGGCAAGAAAATGCCCGGTATGAGAATCAGCGATATTAGCCAGTTGCTCGGGTGTTCCTGTGGCAACGATTTCACCACCACGGTCACCGCCTTCCGGACCAAGATCTACAACCCAGTCCGCCGTTTTAATGACATCCAGATTATGCTCGATGACCACCATGGTGTTGCCATGATCCCGCAAGCGATGCAGCACGTGCAGTAATTGCCTGATGTCATGAAAATGTAACCCGGTGGTGGGCTCATCCAGGATATACAGGGTTTGCCCGGTATCCCGTTTGGACAGTTCCTTGGCC
>CBDTVF010000113.1:0-8724 GCA_965363775.1 uncultured Gammaproteobacteria bacterium | reverse complement strand
ATTGAAGCGCTCATGATGCAACCCCCCTGTAACCGGAAATCGCGCCGTTATACCAGCGCGCCAGGAATAAGGTAAATGCATGCATCAACTTGGTGAAGGGAAATATCACCAGCAGCAATTCGACACTCAGGATATGAACGGCCAACAACGACGGCGCAGTCAAACCGATACGGTGAAATGCGATATAACCCGTGACCAAAGGAAGGAAGGTCACAAACCAGGTCAGCAGGTCCTCGAAGTTGGTCAGGTAGCGCATAACCTTGTTGTTCAACCTGTTTATCAAGGTAGCCAGCATGGCAATAATGGTGACCACCGCGAAGGCATCTATTATTGCCGTTGGCGCCGATGGCCAGCCAAAGCCAATGATGTCCTTGAGGAACAGGATATGTGGTGCTGATAGAAAACAGACCACGAATAATCCAATGTGAAAAATGTAACCGGACACAATGGTTACGCTGGATCGTTTGAACGTTGTCGGATCGGGGATTGTCCTGGTGACTATCGTTCTCAAACCACTGGACATTTCCGCACCCTTGGCTTCAGCCAGGTTCGCTTTTCTGCCCAGCAGCAATATCTCGAAGATTCGGATCACGACACCGGCAACAAAGATGATAGTTGCGATCTGCAATCCGGGGCCACGTGCCCAGCTCAGAAGCTCGATTTCGGTCATAGTCTCTTCCTCATTTATCCTGTCTCACAAAACATCACTATGGGTATTATTTTCTCAGGTCATCAATAGTGGTCTTGATATGAATCTTGTTACTGGCATTTTTCTTGGCCCGGTTCAAAGCGCTGATTGCGACACCTGCAACAGCCGCACCGGCAGCGGTGTAAACGGCGGTTTTAGAGAGATCCTCAGTTGGCAATGACAAGGGCTTGTAGAAGCCGCCACCGTCCCAGAAATCGGGTTCAGAGCACCCTATACAGGGGTGACCGGATTCAATCGGGAAACTGGTCCCATTATTCCATTTGGTCGTCGCACAGGCGTTGTAGGTCGTCGGTCCCTTGCAACCAAGTTTATAAAGACACCAGCCCTTCCTCGCACCCTCGTCATCGAAAGTCTCGGCAAACTGGCCCTTGTCATAGAATGGCCGCCGGTAACAACGATCGTGGATACTCTGGCCATAAAACACCTTGGGCCGGCCGATGTGATCAAGTTCCGGTATGGAGCCGAAGGTCAGGTAATGTGCCAGCACACCGGTAATGACAACCGGGATAGGCGGACAGCCAGGGACATTGATGATCGGCTTGTCCTTGATAATCTCATTGACGGACACTGCGCCGGTCGGATTCGGATTGGCATGCGGTATCCCCCCGTAGGTGGCACAGGTACCGACTGCAATGATCGCGGCAGCACCTTTTGCACTTTCCTTCAACATATCAAGGTTGCTGATTCCGGCTATGGTTGAGTATCCCGGGTTACCCAGTGGAATGGAACCATCCACGACCAACAGGTAGTTACCATAATTTTCTTCCATTGCAGCCTCGCGGGCCGCTTCAGCCGCAGTACCGGATGCAGCCTGTAAGGTGTGATGATAATCCAACGAGATCGAGTCGAAGATCAAGCTCTCGATGGTGGAGGTATGCGCACGTGTCAGCGATTCTGTACAGCCCGTACACTCCTGGAACGACAGCCAGATGACCGAGGGCCTTCTTGCTTTCTCCAGTGCATTCGCTATCAGTGGGATCATCGATGGTGGCAACGCCATCATCGATGCCGTCGTTGCGCAAAACTTCATAAAGCTGCGTCGGGACACCCCCTGACTGCGTAATGCTTCACCCAATGATCCTTTTTCCGGGGTTCCTTTTTCCGGGGCTTCTTCTGGCGCTCCACCTTGCAGGTCTACATCTTTGGTCATGTGTCAGTCTCCGCAAAAACTACGTTTCTTCAGTCCCCAGCTCGGTAACAAGCTTATCCAATGCATATGCAATATCCTCGCGTTGTGATCTGAGGACATCGGGCATTTCAGTCACTTCGATAAACCGGCTAACAATGCTGTCATTCTCGTTGTAGTGGGTTACCAGCCAAACGCCGGCAAATTGTGTTTCATAAATTTCACTGGGCCCCAGAACATCGAGACGGGCATGGACTTCTCCATGACCTAACGTCTCAATGATGGTCTCTTCCTCTCCAGGTGCAAGCGGTATGCTGCGAAGATCAATAATGCTGGTCTCGCCGTCGTTCAACAGTTTTCCGAGGGCATGACGGATTTCGTGCAATATCGGTTTGACGTTCCATGTCAGTTCTGTTCCAACATGGATATTAAATTGGGGAGCATGTGCCTGGTTCATTGTATGCTTCCGGCGATGGAAAGCCCGGACAATGAATAGGCAGGCAATTTGGCGTGGCTTACCACCGACTGGGCCGGCAACTGGTTCCATCGCACCAGCAGTTCCTCGGCTTTGTTGACCGCGTCAGGTAATGCCTTCTCGACGGGATCGGTGGGTGACATGCCCCAGCCAATGTGTTGAGGCTGAATACCAACCAACGCCCGGTTAATTGGCAGAGATTCAGTCAGACGGGCGATATCAAACAAATCCAATAAGCCCACTTCGTGTGGACTGCGTCTGGCTGCACCCAGAAAATCATCCATCTCTGTGCCCACCATGGCTCTGACCGTTCCCGCAGGTGCTTTTAGTTCAGCGGCGTCAAGAACAATCAGGTTGTCACAATCTTCAATGTATGCCGCTAAGGTAAAACTCAGGGTGCCACCATCAACATAAGTGAGATTTGGCAGGTCGGGATGGTATAATTGAAGCAGGTTTAAAGCATGTATACCCGCCCCCTCATCGCTAAGTAGGGTATTGCCTATGCCGAGTATGAGTGTTTGGGTCAGTTTCACACCTGATGCTCTTTGTTCTTACATTTATATTAGGACAGTGTGGAATGCGACAAATTGACGCAGATCAACTTATATTAGAAAAACCTATATTAAAATAACTTAACTTATTCCCTGATTATTACGACTGGAGATACAAATTATGTGCCTGGGAATCCCAATGCAGATTCGCGAAATCGATGGATTCGTCGCCTGTTGTGAAGCCAAGGGAGTAGAGCGTGACGTCAGCCTGTTCATGATGCAGGACGAAAAACTTGCGGTTGATGATTTCGTTGTTGTTCATGTCGGTTATGCCATTCAGAAGATCACCCCACAGGAAGCACAAACAGCATGGGAGCTTTACGATCAGATGCTCAATGCCGATGATCTTCCTGATGACTGGGGAAAAACGGGCTAGTGCTCTTTCGGGCGCACTACATTGCATTGACTGCGTTTAACAATCAAAACTAATTCTGGAGCTTAAGATGTGTGATACCTGCGGATGTAACATAACCCAAGGAAACGAGCACCTGATTTCACCGGGTGGCAAGCTGGAAAAAACCGACAGTGGCCGCGAGGCGGTTACCGTCTTACACAGTCTGCTACATGAAAACGATCATGCCGCGTTGCACAATCGTGAACATTTCAACGCGCATGGCGTTATAGCTATTAATCTGATGTCATCACCGGGTGCCGGTAAGACGGCACTACTGGAAGCTACCATCAAGGAATTGGGTGATGAGTATTCCCTGGCAGTCATTGAGGGTGACCTTGAGACTGAGAATGATGCAGAACGTATTCGTCAACACGGTGTGAAAGCGATCCAGATTACCACCGGCAGTGCCTGTCACCTGGATGCACACATGGTGCATGATGCCGTCCACCAACTCGACCTTACTACTCTCGATATCGTTTTTATCGAGAATGTCGGCAACCTGGTTTGCCCGGCGAGCTTTGATCTCGGGCAACATACCAACGTCGTACTTTTATCCGTGCCGGAAGGTGATGACAAACCGGCCAAGTATCCAGTGATGTTCCGCACCGCTGACATGGTCATGCTCAGCAAGGCAGATCTGTTACCCGTGCTGGATGATTTCAGTCCGCAACGTGCAGAAAAGTACCTGCGTAACCTGGCCAGCTCAGCCCCACTGATCCCGACATCGGCAAAATCAGGTGATGGTATGAAAGACTGGCTGGACTGGTTGCGTGAAACGGTCGATAAAAACCTGCAGGCATTAAAAAACGCCCCACCAGTGCAGGCACACCACCATCATCATGACGATGATGATGACCACCATAACAAACCTGCACACTCGCACCCGTAATCACCATGAGCATAACTGCAAGCCAATGGCTGGAGCGTATCCGTTCACTTCCACTGGAGCACAAGGTCAGGATTATGAATGTTTGTGGTGGCCACGAGCGTTCGATCACCATGGCTGGTCTGCGAAGTGCCCTGCCCCGCAATATCGAGCTGATCCCCGGTCCCGGTTGTCCGGTTTGTATCTGTCCCGAAGAAGATATATTTGAAGCCATTCAGCTGGCCCAGAAAGAAAACATCATCCTGGTCGCATTCGGTGACATGCTGCGGGTACCCGTAAATGTCAAAAAGTGCAAGGCACGGACGTTGGCAGAAGCAAAAGCGCAAGGGGCCGATATTCGACCGATTGCCTCACCCTCCGAAGCCGTAAAAATCGCGAAGGAAAACCCCGAAAAACCCGTTGTATTTTTTGCAGCCGGGTTTGAAACAACTACCGCTCCGGTTGCAGCCATGCTGGTTGAAGGTGTACCGGACAACCTGTTTCTTTTGATGTCCGGTCGTCTGACCTGGCCGGCCGTGGCGATGCTGCTGGATTCCGGTGAAGCAGGTTTTGACGCACTGGTCGCACCCGGGCATGTCGCCACGGTCATGGGACCGGAAGAGTGGCAATTCGTGGTAGAGAAACACAGAATGCCGGCTGCGATTGCCGGGTTTACACCGGAAAGCCTGCTGGCGGCTATGTATTCTGTCTTACGTCAACTGATTGACCAGCGATTTTTTCTCGATAACTGTTATCCTGAAATTGTGCGCGAGGGCGGCAACCGCTCTGCTCGAAAACAATTAGACAAGGCGTTTGATGTCAGGGACGCGAACTGGCGTGGTATCGGTACGATAAGCAACTCGGGTTACTTCGTAAGTGATGAATACACGCAGCATGACGCACGCAGGCGCTTTCCGAGTTATGCCGATGATGCACGCAAGCGGGCCGGAGAAATGCCACCCGGTTGTGATTGTGCCGGTGTTGTACTCGGTAAGATCTACCCCAACCAGTGCCGTCTTTATGGCAAGGCCTGTGTGCCACGTAATCCGATCGGTCCCTGCATGGTATCTGACGAGGGTGCATGTCGGATCTGGTGGGCCAATGGCTTGCGGGAAACTGCATAAATCAATGCAACAATTTGCCAGGAAGATCATTCTCAGTGGTGTGGTCCAGGGTGTCGGTTTCAGACCATTTATTTACCGTCATGCGCAGCTGAACAAGCTAAAAGGCTGGGTACGGAATTCATCGGGCCGGGTTGAAGTACACGTTCAGGGTGAGCTGCAATACCTGGATGAATTTGAAAGTACATTAATCGAAAGCGCACCCGGGCTATCCCGTCCGGCGATTGTATCGGTTGAAGATACCGATAGGCTTGAAACCGATGAATTCCAGATACTACCAAGCCTGGCAGATGGCGATGCCGACATTCACCTGCCGGCGGATCTGTACACCTGCGATGATTGTCTGCAGGAATTGCTTGATCCACAAAATCGTCGTTACCGCTATCCATTCATCAACTGTACACAATGCGGACCGCGTTACACGCTGATCGAGTCGTTACCCTATGACCGCCCGAATACCAGCATGTCCGGTTTTCCCTTGTGTCCGGACTGCAATACCGAATACACCAACCCGGCTGACCGGCGTTACCACGCTGAACCCGTCGCATGTGCGGTATGCGGACCGGTACTGGCCTACAGTGAAACGGGAAAGAGTTTACTGACAGGTAATGAACCCGCACTGAAGGCTTCACTGCAAGCACTGGCCGCCGGAAAAGTGCTGGCGGTAAAGGGGATCGGTGGCTACCACCTCATCTGTGATGCCAGCAGTGACGAAGCGGTCAACCAATTACGCAAGACCAAACCAAGACCACATAAACCATTGGCCGTGATGTTTCCGGTACTGGCGGGCAATAGCCTGAAAATCGTCAGACAATACCTGCTTCCCAACGATGTCGAAGCGCGTCTGCTCGAATCGGCTGCGCGGCCGATCGTGCTGGTACAGAAAAAGCCGGATAACGATTTGTCAGCGGCGATCGCTCCCGGATTAAATGAAGTGGGTGCCATGTTGCCCTACAGCCCCTTGCATCATCTGCTGCTGAATGACTTTGGTACACCCTTGGTAGCCACTTCAGCAAACCTGAGCGGCGAGCCCGTACTCACCAGCAATGATCAGATCGAACAACGGCTGTCACATGTCGCCGATGCCTTCTTGCATCACGACAGACCCATCGTGCGTCCTGCCGATGACCCGGTATTTCGTATTGTTGCCGGGCGACCTGCACCGATACGCCAGGGTCGTGGTCTCGCACCGGTTGAAATAGAACTGCCTTTCAAACTCACCAGGCCGGTATTGGCCGTGGGTTCGCATATGAAGAACACGGTTGCTCTGGCCTGGGACAACCGGGTGGTGGTTTCTCCGCATATCGGAGAAATGGACAGCCCGCGGAGTTTGCAGACCTTTGAACAATGCATCACTGACCTGCAAGCGCTGTACCAGGTTAAAGCGGAACACATCGTATGCGATGCACACCCCGGCTTTACGCCTTCGCGCTGGGCACGCCAGCAGAGCCTGCCGGTGGATCAAATTTACCACCACCACGCGCATGCGGCAGGTGCGTATCTCGAAGCACTGCAGAAAAACAACGATCTGAAGGATTTGCTGGTGTTCACCTGGGATGGTGTCGGACTCGGTCCGGATGGCACACTCTGGGGCGGTGAAGCACTACTGGGCCAGCCCGGAACATGGCAACGTGTCGCAAGCTTTCGGCCCTTCAAGTTACCAGGCGGAGAACGCGCCGGTCGCGAACCCTGGCGAAGCGCAGCCGCGGTTTGCTGGGAAACCGGACAGGAATGCCCGCTTGAAGAAGCCTCCGACCCTCTGTTGTTCAGCTTTTGGCAGCAAGGAAACAACGCACCACAAACCACCGCCGCCGGTCGTTTGTTTGATGCAGCATCCGCACTGAGCGGAGTATGCTCAACGGCCAGCTTCGAAGGTCAGGGACCCATGCTGTTCGAGACACTAGCGGCCAACTACAACGAGAAGCACCGTCATGGCCCAGGCCAGCCTCTCGACCGGTTCCCGGCCTCACCTTCTCCCGGCGAAGGCCGGGACCCCCAAAAGTGTGCAGAGACCCGCATAAAACTCCCACTAACAAAAACCAACGAAATCCACACCGTAGATTGGGCACCACTACTACCAATGCTACTCAATACCGCCCGCAGCACCTCAGAACGTGCCGCCAGTTTCCACCTCTCAATGGCCCACACAGTACTAGACCAGTCAATACACTTACGCGAAGAAACAGGCATTAACTCAGTAGCCCTGAGCGGTGGTGTATTCCAGAACCGGGTGTTGACTGAAAAAAGCATCGCCCTTCTGAACAAGCATGGATTTGAAACAACACTGCCTTTATTGATACCGGTCAATGACGGCGGCATCAGTTTCGGGCAAATTGTCGATTACGGATACAACAGAAGATAAAAAATATGCAAGATACTCACATTACACTGGCACATGGCAACGGCGGTCGCTATATGCGCGAACTCATCAATGAGCTTTTTGCCCGCCACCTGGCCAACGATGCTCTGGATGTACAGGTTGATGCGGCCAGCCTGTCACTGGACTCCCGTGAAATAGTTTTCACCACCGATGGGTTTACCGTCCAACCCCTGGAATTCCCCGGTGGTGATATTGGTTCACTGGCAATTCATGGTACAACCAACGACCTGGCCGTCGCCGGCGCCATCCCGAAATACCTGAGCTTGAATGCGTTTATCGAGGAGGGTCTGGAGATTGCCCAACTTGAGCGCATCATTATCAGCCTCGCCAGTGCCGCAAAACAGGCTGGGGTGAAAATCGTGGCCGGCGACACCAAGGTGTTAAGACGTGGTGAGGGTGGTGGTTTGTACCTTGCAACCACCGGTATTGGGATCAGGGACACGGGTTTTAACCTGGGTTTGGAGCGGATAAGGGATGGCGACAGCATACTGGTCAGCGGTTCAGTGGGTGACCATGGAATTTCCGTATTACTGGCCCGTGAACAATTTGGACTGCGTGGCGACCTGCAATCCGATTCGGCAAACGTTTTTCCACTTACCCAGGCACTCTCTGGATTAAGCGGATTACGATTCATGCGTGACCCGACCCGTGGTGGACTGGCAACCGTCTGCCATGAGCTTGTACACGCAACCGGGATGGGGATACGTGTACGCCAGCCAGAGATCCCCATCAGCGATCCGGTTATCTCCGTCTGCGACATGCTGGGATACGACCCTCTATTCCTTGCCTGTGAAGGCAGGGTGGTGGCAATCGTCGATCCACAGCAGACACAGCAGGCACTGGAAAAATGGCAGGCACTCCCGGATGGTAAAGATGCAGCGATCATCGGCAGGATAGATGCCAGCCTGACACAGGTGATACTGGAAACCGATCTCGGCGGCGAACGCATCCTGGAAGAACTCGAAGACGATCCTTTACCACGTATTTGCTAAATCAACGGTTGCGTAACTCCCTACGCTCAAAAAGAAACGTAGGGTGGGTAACTTGTTACCCACGGGTACCGGATTCACCTGATCATCAACTCGTGGGTAACAAGTTACCCA
>CBDTVF010000112.1:0-8866 GCA_965363775.1 uncultured Gammaproteobacteria bacterium | reverse complement strand
TGGTTAAGCTCTTCGTCTAGTTTTTGTTCAAGACAATTACGCAAACTTTCTCCCACTTTACCGCCGATTTCATCAGCATTTTGTTTAACACCTTCAATGTTGTCATATTGATTTAGCCATTTAGCAGCGATTTTGGGTCCAACCTTTGGCACACCTGGGATGTTGTCAACCGCATCGCCGGTCAATGCAAGGTAGTCTGCTATCTGTTCGGGAAAGACACCGAATTTATCCTTGATTTTTGCATGGCTGAGTTTCTGGTTACGGGAGTAATCCCACCATGTATCAGGTTTTTCAATCAATTGGGCAAGATCCTTGTCGCTGGTAACGATACACAGCGGGTGACCCCGTTCGCGCCAGTGGGTTGCCAGTGTGCCAATCAAATCATCGGCTTCATAGCGCGGGTCGGAAAAGCAACTCAATCCCATCGATTCGGCCATATCCCTGGCCCATTTGAACTGGCGCTTCAGTTCCTCCGGTGCCGGTTCGCGGTTCGCCTTGTATTCAGGATAGATTTCATTGCGGTAGCTGGTCGCCAATGACTCATCAAAAGCAACACCGATATGCTCGGCATCGGTTTGCTCAAGCAGGCTACAGAGGAAACCGGTAAACCCATAAACCGCATTGGTGGGTTCACCTGCCGAGGTCGAGAATTCATCTGAAATTGAAAACCAGGCTCGAAAAATGTAAATACTGGCATCAACAAGGTAAACGGGTTGCAGGCTCATAATGGGATCTGGCATTGTGAACAGAGCGTCTATCTTACATTAGTGTCGCGTCAAGCAGCGACTGTGAAGCCGTATTGGGCTTTCTACATCAACAGGGATTCACCTTGTTCAACCCGTTTGCGCAAGACACTGTTACGTGGGAAATGTGCCAACAGGAACTCCATCTGATCATTCAGAATCTGTCGTCCCTGTAAATAGACATATTCAGCATGGGTAGGACAAAACGGGATTGCCAGCAAGGCCATACCCGCTTGCTCAGGAGTTCGATTCGCCTTGTGATTGTTGCATCGCTTACAGGCCGTGACGACATTCACCCAGCGGTCCTGCCCACCCTCACTCAAAGGGTGCACATGATCTCTTGAAAGCAGATAATCCGGAAACTGCTGGCCGCAATACAGGCAAAGGCTCTGATCGCGACGGAACAGGGATTTGTTACTCAAAGGGGGAACATAATTTCTGGCAAACAGGTGTTTGTGTGGATTGTGCCCCTGGGTTGCAATGATGGCGTCAACGCTGACCACACTCTGGCACCCGCTGATGGCATTAATGCCACCATGGACCTTGTAAAGTGTCTTTCCCAGAGAGTAAGAGACCTGGTCAAGTGTGATTAGCCTGACCGCGTCTTGGTATCCGACCCACTCCAATGGCATACCGGATACATCTGTGCGTAGAACCCGTTGCTGTAAATCCATAACCTCAATCATCGAATCGGTCGTAAAGCAGCTGGCACAAGGTGTTGTTTTCTTTCACATCCATATGGCTGTTATCTTGTTGTATATTGTTTTGAAAGTAAGCGCAAGCGAAAATTTGACCTGTGCTTTATATCGGCTGGGTTGGTCCAGACCTGCTTAGTGCGAACCTGTGACCCATTGCCGTTGTCACAAACCCATCGATCTATTGAGGATTTGAGTGTGAAAATAGCATTTCGCGGTTTATTTATATTTTTTGTCCTGCTCTCAGTGACAGCCTCGGCCCTGGCCGTTTTACCCGTAGCGGTCGACGGAGAACCGCTGCCGTCGCTTGCACCGGTACTCAAGCGGGTCACCCCCTCGGTGGTCAACATCAATACACAGACCCGGGTGCGGATACGCAGCCCTTTGATGGATGATCCGTTTTTCAGACGTTTTTTTAATGTACCTGATACCCCTCGTGAACGTGTTTCGCAAAGTCTTGGTTCTGGTGTCATTGTTGATGAAAAAGAAGGCTATGTGCTAACCAATTATCACGTCATAGCGGGGGCTGATGAGATTTTTGTCGGGCTCAAGGACGGTCGCAGCCTTGAAGCAAAGTTAATTGGAATCGACCCTGATACCGATCTGGCAATGGTGCAGATTTCAGCCAAAAGGCTGACCGCCTTGCCACTGGCAGATTCCGATGAACTGGAGGTTGGTGATTTTGTCGTGGCAGTTGGTAATCCTTTCGGTCTGGGTCAGACAGTGACGTCCGGTATTGTGAGTGCATTGGGACGCACCGGTTTGCGTGGTCTTGAGTACCAGAATTTCATTCAGACTGACGCATCTATCAACCCGGGAAACTCCGGCGGAGCACTCATTAATTTGCGTGGTGAACTGGTAGGTATCAACAGCGCAATATTTACGCCCAGTGGCGGCAATGTGGGTATCGGGTTTGCGATTCCGTCCAGCATGGCGCGCTATGTGATGGATCAACTGATCGAGTTCGGTGAAGTACGGCGTGGAACCCTGGGTATTTATGTGCAGGATCTGACCCCCGATCTCGCCGGCGCTTTTGATATTGATGCAGGGCAGGGCGTGTTGGTGGCGGAAATTGTTGCGGACTCGGCAGCTCAAAATGCCGGATTGCAGCCAGGTGACGTCATTGTCCATATGGGTAAACACGATATCAATAGTGCTCAGGACTTTCACAACGCCGAGGGCAGGTTGGCACTGGGTGAGTCGTTGAAAGTTGAATATTTACGTGAGGGCAAAACCCGCAAAACCGAGCTGGTTATTCAGTCTGTACCGGTAATAAGTGGCGCAGAACTGGATCAACGACTGAAGGGTGCGTATTTTGCGGAGTTGACCGCCAGGCATAGGCAACAGAATATTTCCGGGGTGTTGTTGGACGAGCTTGCCCCACGCAGCAGGCTGGCCCGCGAAGGGCTCGCAGAGGGTGACATCATCATTGGCGTTGCCCGGAAACGGGTGCGTAATCTGGCCGATTTCACAGAGGCAATTGACAGCACACGTGGTCGTATTTTGCTTCAAATCAGCCGCGAAGGAAGAACCTATGTCGCCCGGATCGACTGATGAACTGTCTGTTAATCGGTCAACTTGCATTTGGTGCTTTCCGGTGTAGCGGGTTTGACATAAACTGGCACTATTCTCAAACAGGGTGAGCGTAATGAGCTTCTCAAACGTAAAAGATGGTATTCCCCTTTATCCGGTCAATTCGGCCAATTACGAGCAATGGTTGGCAAATCTGCCTGGTATTCAGCAGAAATGGTTAAAAGCGGCCGGTTTCCGTGCCAGGGCAGGTGAGTTGTGCAGCCTGCCGGATAGCAATGGTGAATTGCACGGCTATGCTTTTGGTATGGCTGATCAGGGCTGGTTGTATCAGCTTGCCTCACTACCTGCAAAGCTGACGGCGGGTACATACAAGTTGGTATCAGACTGGTCGGGGGAGCAGCGCCTGCAAGCCAGCCTTGGCTGGGGCCTGGCGTGTTACCGCTTTGAGTTGTATCGCAAGTTGCCAAGACACTTGCCGTCACTTGTACTCGATGATGATATCGCCGTTGAGGTTGAAAACCTGCTGGCGGCCCAGTCGCTGGTTCGTGACCTGGTCAATACCACCACTGAGGACCTGGGACCTGCCCAGCTGGCGGATGCCATGCAAATACAGGCCGATCAATTTGATGCCGACATGTCGGTTGTTCAAGGTGTGGATTTATTAACCAAAAATTTTCCGGCGATCCACGCAGTTGGTCGTGCCTCTGACCGTGAACCACGTCTATTGAAAATGGAGTGGGGCGATAAAGATGATCCTCTACTGGCCCTGTGCGGTAAGGGAGTCTGTTTCGATACCGGCGGTCTGAACCTTAAGCTCGGTGCGGGTATGGCACTGATGAAGAAGGATATGGGTGGTGCTGCACATGTTCTGGGTCTGGCCCGCTTGATCATGCAGGCGCAAATACCGGTACGTTTACTGGTGTTGATACCGGCAGTGGAGAATTCTGTATCCGGTAACGCCTATCGTCCGGGGGATGTCATTTCCACACGTAAGGGTTTGACAATCGAGATCGGCAATACCGACGCCGAGGGGCGTGTTGTCCTGGCGGACGCACTGGCATATGCCTGCGAGTCTGAACCTGACCTGGTAATAGATTTTGCGACCCTGACCGGTGCTGCGCGTATCGCGCTTGGTACCGATCTGCCACCGGTGTTCAGCAATGATATTGCCATTGCCAATGAAATCACTGTGGCGGGTGATGCCGAAGAAGACCCCTTGTGGGTCATGCCGCTTTACCAGCCCTACAAAGATCTGCTGAAAAGCCCGATTGCCGATCTGAACAATATGAGCAAAACTCCCTTTGGTGGCTGTATCACTGCGGCACTGTTTCTGGAGTATTTTGTTACCGCTGAAACCGATTGGGTTCATATTGATACCTGGGCTTGGAACCAGGGGAACCGGCCAGGCAGACCGGAAGGTGGTGAAGCAATAGGGCTCAGGGCCACATTCCGTTACCTGGAAAAACGCTATAGCTGAAAATAGCTGCTGATAAAAAAGCACTGCTAACGACGCAGGGTTTTAACGCAGTAAAGTTCCAGTACCGTGTAAGGTTGCGTTACAGTGTTCTTTGATTTTTCAAGCGAGTAGATTCGTAGAAGTTAAGTGATTGCTGGATTTTATTAGTCTTGCAAAGACTGGGAGTTTTTCAAAGGCTTCGCAAGAGAGGTTTGTAACCAACTAAAAAATCGCAATTCCTGACAACACCGGTCTTTCGGTCTGTTTTCCAAAACTGTTGTAGTTCGTTAGCTGAATCGTCTGACACATATCATTGGTCAGCATCTCCATCTGCTATCTCACCGGCATTGAGCATCTGCTCCAGTTCACCAAGCGGGCCCTCGAGTGCACGACTCAGGTCCTCGAATCGTTGATAGGCATCCTGTCCTGGAACCTGGTCGGATCGTTGCAGGTTCTGGTACAGGTACTTAAGCTGGTCTGCCAGTTTAGGCTGGGAATAGCGAACAGGGTCCGCGACAAGCTGGTTCTGGATCCCGCTGAGACGCTGCTCTGTTTTATCGAAGGTCTCACGCAGTTCATTGATAGAATCCCTGACTTGGAGTAGCAATTCCGTCTGTGCCCTGACATCATCGGCGGTGATGCCTTCGGCGAGTACACGGGGGTCCATTTTCACCTCGAAATCATGTGTATCACTCCATTCACCGACAATAAGCCGAGCCTGATACATGCCTGGTGGAACGGTCGGGCCCCGACTCTCCTTGTTCTCAGGTTCCTGTTTTTGTACGTGATCCATGGCCCTTTCACCCTGGGATTCTTCTTCAGGTGTTTTGATGTTGTCAGCGTCTAGTATTGGCTCGTTATCCTGTAGAGCAGACACTTTGTTGGCCGTACGTTTTCCGGGATCAAAACCCTGCAGACCCGAATATCGGAGGTCCCAGGTAAAACGGTGGACACCCGGTAGTTTTACCAGCTTTGGTTGTTGTTGCTCCAGGGTGTTCTGAGTGGTCTTCTCATCCGGTTTCGATGTTTCCCCGCTTGAGTAGCGCCGGATGATGTGTCCCTTTGTATCGAGAATTTCGAGTCGTATCTCGTTGCCAGGCTCACTTTTCAGGAAATAGTCAAGATTAGCCCCAACGACTTTGAACTGGGGGTCGGCTGGATTTGATAGGCCACCGGGTTTCTCAGGAACAGTCACTCGATAGGCGTCAACCACAGAGAACAGGTGAGCCTGGGACTCGATTACCCGCTCCGAGATCTCACGCAGAGGGGTTAGATTATCGAGAATCCAGAAACCACGGCCCATGGTCGACAATGCGAGGTCCTGGTCTACAACTTTAATGTCGGTGACGGGTGTCACGGGAAGATTTTGCTGGAATGGCTGCCAGTGACCTCCGTCATCGAAAGAGATAAACATCCCGAACTCGGTTCCGGCGTAAAGTAGTCCCTCACGTTCCGGATCCTCTCGCACAACACGTACCGGTGTATCCAACGGGATTCCATTTTTACCGGTGGTGATGCGGACCCAACTCTCTCCATAGTCCCGGGTTCTGTAAACATAGGGCTCGAAATCTCCGAGTTGGTAGCGCAGGATCGACGCGTAGGCCTTGGCGGCCTGGTGAGGCGATACCTCGATATTTTGAACACGACCATGAGGCCCGAGCTTTTTCGGTGTTACATCTTTCCAGTCCCTACCGCTGTTGCGGGTAATATGAATCGGCCCGTCGTTGGCACCCACCCAGATGACACCAGGCTCGTGAGGTGATTCCTGCACATCGTAGATTGTGCTGAAATGCTCTTCACCGGTCACATCGATGGTGATTGGTGTCCCTGAAACCACCTGGGTTTTGGGATCAAAGGCCGTGAGGTCGGGGGAGATCGTTTCCCAGGTCTTGCCACCGTCAGTTGTCATGTGTACGAACTGGGAAGCGTGATAGACCTGTTCGGGGTCGTGGGGAGAGACATGAATAGGCGCCACTCGCTGGAAGCGATAAGCCAGGTCCCTCGGGTTATGTCCATATATATTCCAGAAGCCCACGTAATATTGCTGTTCACTTCCAGTGCGACGATTGTAGATTCCGAAACGCCCCTTACAACCGGAATACACGATGTCAGGATCACCGGGCTTTGGAATCGCTGGACCTGTCTCACACCCACCCTCAGCCTCCCACAGTGCCGTGTAACCTCCGGGCATGGATCGTGGTGGCAGACTTGGTACGGATATCGTGGTGTTGTCCTGTTGCCCGGCATACAGGCGGTAGGGGAAACCGTCACTTACATTCACCTGGTAGAGCTCAGCAGTGGGTTGGTTATGTTGTGTCGACCAGGTCTCGCCACCGTTGACAGTGACGTTTGCCCCGCCATCATTTGACTGGACAAAAACATCAGGGTTGTCAGGATTAATCCACATATCGTGATTGTCGCCGTGAGGGACATCCTGCTTTTTCCAACTATGGCCAGCATCCTCGGACTTCCAGAATCCTTCTGTCATACCCCACAGAATGTCTGGATTAGTGGGATGAGCTTCCAGGTTGCAATAGTAGAATGGGCGAGTCTGAATCTTGTCAAAGTCACTGACCTGACGCCAGTTTTCACCGCGGTCGTCAGAGCGATAGACACCGCCTTTATCCCCCGGTGCCTCGATTAGTACATAAACCCGGTTGGGGTCACCAGCGGACACAGCCAGGTCGGCTTTTCCAAATAGGCCGGAAGGGAGACCCTGACTTAACTGATCCCAGGTATTGCCGCCATCAGATGTTTTGTAGATTCCGCCTTCATAAGCACCACTGATAATGGTCCATGGCTTACGTTCTGCACGCCACATCGTGGCGTAGATTTCATCCGCATTATCAGGCGCAAACTCCAGGTCGACCGCACCGGTTTTGTCTGACAGGTAAAGTACTTTTTCCCATGATTCCCCCCCATCATTGCTTCGATAAACACCGCGCTCGGGATTGGGTGCAAATGGATTCCCAATAGCTGCAACATACACCAGGTCAGGGTTATCGGGGTGAATTAGTACTGCCCCGATGTTTCCCACATCTCCAAGACCACTATGTTCCCATGTCTGACCTGCATCCTTGCTTTTGTAGACACCCTTGCCGATGATCACGTTGCTGCGTAAACCATCGGAACCAGTGCCCACATATATGACATCAGGGTCCGGGTCTGCAACCCGGATTGCACCGATTGACCCGGTCGCGAAGTATCCGTCAGAGATGCTGTGCCATGTCAGGCCGTAGTCCGTGGTTTTCCAGACACCACCTCCGCTGGCACCCATATAGAATGTTGATGGCTGATCGCGATGACCTGCGACGGCGGTCACTCGACCTCCACGTGATGGTCCCACCATACGGTAGGAAAGGTCTGAAAAGAGATCCGGTGAAAACTGGTGAGCAGGTCTCGTCTGTGCGGTGTATGTTTCGGTTGAAATGATCGAGAGTGCAACAAAAGCACCTATTAGGACTGTCTTAAACATTAAAAACTCCTTCGGATTAACCACACAAACATTCTTGTATCTGTCACCTGGTTCATTCCGACCATCGGTGAACCATGTTAACAATACAGCGTAGCGTCATTTGCAGGGCTATCCAATGCGAAATCACGTATTACTTTATCAAGTGATGTTACCAGTTACGTTATCGATGAGTCGGCCCGCATCATTGGCGGTCCGGGCTCGTTGAGACTACTGCTAATTAGTCGCAAGTCGTTGCAAAGTCTGGATAACTTGATCGCCAGTCTTTTTAGCACGGAAGAAAAAAGTACAAATGCACCCATATCCAATGTGATTTCAAATGTGTTTCTGGATTGGTGTATCGGTTCACCAGATATAGCGGGTAATTCCTTGAGCGGAGTCTCAGCGTAGTCAGAATGGTTGCTTGCGCTGGAATCCACCAGGCATCCGGTCCACGTGGTCCCATGCATGGTATCCCGGTCATCCTGAAGGCCAACATCGACACCGCCGACAAGATGGAAACCACTGCTGGTTCATTGGCAATGAAGGGACATCACCCAGGGATAACATTTATGGCTTCAGTTTTTCCCAGGTCATCATGACATCAGGTTCGGTATTGGTCGTGCAGCGAAACAGCTCCAGATTGAAGGGAATTTGATGCCGTGCACTGCCAAGCTCAGTCAGCACCCCGTTAGCAAGTTCCTCGGTTATTGCCATACGAGGCAACCAGGACAAGCCAAAACCCGCTAATACGAATGCTTTAATTGTTTCCGCTGTGCCGGTCTCAATGATGGTTTTCAGGTGTATTGGATGCTGTTGGTCCGTTGCCAGTTTGTTGATCAAATTTGAAAAGGCTGATCCGGGCATATAACCGATAAAAGGTAACGGTTGATCCGCCGTGGCTGGAAATTTATTTAATTGCTCGACCATAAAACTGGTTCTGCAGACGGGTATCAGTACGTCCTGACTCAGAATAACGGATTCAAAA
>CBDTVF010000111.1:0-8935 GCA_965363775.1 uncultured Gammaproteobacteria bacterium | reverse complement strand
CCCGCAGACCGGGTAATTTGTGCTCATCAATACAATGTGGTCGAGTCCGGCTCAGCACACCATTGCTGTGTTGGGCAATCTTGCCAAGACTGCGGTTCACCTGCCGGTACCAATATGGAAACCGTGCACGGTGGGCAAGATATTCTGTCTGATCCAGAAAACCTGTGCGCAAACTGCCTGAATCTACTTCCTGCAATCCAACCAGGTCATAGGTTTGAACCAGTTGGGCGATGCGGTTCAGATTCGAAATTCGTTCCTTCAGCGGCAGCAGTTGCTTCCAGCTCTTGGTGACGTACTCATGAAAATCCTGGGTGTCGACACCGGTCTGAATATTAAAGCTGAGTAATTTCAGGGCATTACGACCAGCCAGTGGTGCCACATCTGCCGCTTTGATCGCTTCTTCCAATCTAGTTTCCTCTACTCAATTCAACCCATTCGGTGCAAGCGGGCAATAATCAGGACAGCTCCTGCGTACCGGCTTATTCCTACTGTCAACTATAGCAAAGATGCCGCACTGATGAGCGTTCAACCAGGGACAAATCTGCAGATATTCCGTGTAGAATCCCTATATGGACAGTAAACACACACTACTCGAATCCATTCAGAGCGGTCTGTCTGACGCACTGGGTGGAATCACAGAAATTCAGTGGGTTGGTAAACTGGCCGGCGGTGACATCAACGAGGCTGCGCTGATCCGGAGCGGGGATACAAAGTGGTTTGTCAAATACCATGAGCATGCACCGCAGGACATGTTTACAACCGAAGCCCAGGCGCTGGCTGAAATCCTGGACCAGGGCGTGATCAAAGCTCCGTCACCCGTTGCACAGGGCACCGATGGCAAAACTTCGTGGCTGGTGTTGGAACATCTTGAACTTTCAGCTACGGGCCCGGCTTCTTTAATGGGCGAGCAACTGGCTGCATTGCACAGCATCCCCCAGGAGAATTTTGGCTGGGTCTGTAACAACTACATTGGAACCACGCCCCAGGCCAACACGTTTCATGACAACTGGGCGGATTTCTGGAGTCAATGTCGGTTGCAACCGCAATTAGCGATGGCAGAAACTGCCGGTTTCAGTGGTCGACTTTTAAACAGGGGCGAACGACTACTGGAAAGCATGGATCAGTTCATGCAAGGACACCAACCCTCAGCTTCGCTATTGCACGGCGACCTCTGGGCCGGTAACAAGGCATTCACCTTTGATGGTCAACCGGTGATATTCGATCCTGCCAGTTATTACGGTGACCGTGAAACAGATATCGCAATGACCAAGTTGTTTGGTGGTTTTGAGCCTGCTTTTTATGCTGCTTACCACGCTCACTCCCCCCTGCCCGACGGTTATAAACTGCGTCGCGATTTGTACAATCTCTACCACATGCTCAATCATCTCAATCTGTTCGGTGGCGGCTACCTGTCACGTTGTGAAAACATGATCGACAGACTGATGGCACAAATACGCTAAAAATGAATAAGAACCCGCCAAATCGTACCCATTACATTGCCTGTAACCTGTGTGAAGCCATCTGTGGTCTGGAAATCACAATTGAAAACGACCAGGTCAGGTCGATCAAAGGGGACAAGCTCGACCCGATCAGCAAAGGGCATATCTGTCCCAAAGCGGTGGCGCTGCAAGATATCTACAACGATCCGGACAGGCTTCGAACACCGATTAAGAAAACTGCCGATGGCTGGCAGAAGATATCCTGGAAGCAGGCATTTGATGAAGTTGCGGATGAACTGAAACGCGTCCAACTGGAGCATGGTAATAATTCGGTCGGAATATACCTGGGTAACCCCACCGTCCATAATCTTGACGCGCTGCTGTTCGGTTCTATGTTCTACCGCACTCTGAAAACCAAAAACCGCTACTCGGCAACATCAGTGGATCAGCTACCCGAGCAATTGGTGTCTTTAAAAATGTTTGGACACAGCCTGTTGATTCCCCTGCCCGACCTTGACCGAACACAGTTTCACGTCATCTTTGGTGCCAATCCGGTGGTGTCCAATGGCAGTATGATGACTACACCCGGGGTGACCAAACGTCTGAAAGCAATCCGTGAGCGTGGTGGCAAACTGGTGGTGGTCGACCCGCGCAGAACCGAAACTGCAGCTATTGCCGATCAACATCTGTTTATAAAACCAGGCAGTGATGTTTTTATGCTGCTTGCCATGTTGCATGTGGTGTTCAGAGATCAATTACAAACGCTTGGGCTCGTGGCTGATTTCACCCCGGATATCGATGTTATCGAAAGCCTTGTCCTGAATTACCCGCCTGAGCTCGTGGAATCCGTTACCGGTGTTGATGCAATGGCCATAACGGCGTTGGTCAGAGACTTCTGTAGCGCTGAAAGTGCAAGCTGCTATGGCCGCATCGGTGTTTCCGCGCAGCAATACGGTACGCTCACCCAGTGGCTGATCACGGTATTTAACATTGTCACGGGAAACCTGGACAGACCGGGTGGGACGATGTTCAGCAAACCTGCATTTGAAGCGCTCGGCGCCATCCCCCCGGGTAAAAAAGGCTTTGCCGATCATCTGAGCCGTGTGAGACAACTGCCAAACTTCAATGGTGAATTTCCTGTCGCAACGTTGGCGGAGGAAATCGCAACCGGTGGTGATGGACAAATCCGGGCCCTGGTAACCAATGCCGGCAACCCCGTTTTAAGCACACCCAATGGCGGGCAACTCGACAAAGCCATGGCCACGCTCGACTTTATGGTTTCAATCGATTTATATCTGAATGAAACCACACGTCACGCGAACATCATCTTGCCACCGCTTTCCACGTTGGAGAGATCCCAGTACGACGTAGCATTCCAGGCGCTGGCGATTCGTAATGGTGCAAAATATTCCCAACCGGTCTTTAAAGCCGGTCAGGAGCAGAGATCCGATTCTCAAATATTCATGGAACTCGGTTGGCGTTTGCAAACCGGGAATCACATCAGCAGGGCTGGCGGGTGGCTAAAGAAGGAAATCCTGCAACGACTCGGTAGCGAGTGGATCATCAACAGAAAGTTGAAACAGGGTCCTTATGGCAAGTCACACGGTCTGAATTTAGGAAAACTCAAACAAAACCCGCATGGTATTGACCTGGGAGCGATGCAAGCCTGTCTGCCTCAAAGATTGTTTACCCCCGACAAAACAATCAGGCTGGCACCGGAAGAGTTCGTGTCCGATCTGAAACGATTGAGTACCGACCTGGCAACATATGACAGCCTTTCTGAACCATCCGGTTTTGACTTACGACTGATCGGACGCAGGGATCCCCGCACCAATAACTCCTGGTTACACAACAGCTACAGAATGGTAAAAGGCAAGCAACGTTGCCTGGTCCTGATTCATCCCGACGATGCCGCATCCCGAAATCTGGAAAATGGAGATGTGGCGCTGGTCAGTTCAAGGGTCGGTTCCATCAGGATTCCTATCGATATAAGCGAAGATATGATGCCGGGTGTCATTAGTATTCCGCATGGCTGGGGCCATCAAATGGAAGGTGTGAAACTCAGCGTGGCTGAGCAACATGCAGGCGTGAATACCAATATTCTCACCGATGACCAATTTCTTGACTCTGTTTCAGGCAATGCCGCCTTGAACGGTGTTCCGGTGTCTCTTTGCAAAGACACCAGGCAAAGCTGAACTAACCCGAAGGCACTACACTCAGAGACTCAACATATACAAGTTCACAAGCGCCGTCACCGGTATCCGTACGCGTCATCGAGCTTCGCCACTGCCAGCCGGATTCATGATCCACATCCACAAGGTAGCCACTCAGGCTAATGATATCGCCTTTCCGTAATTTCTTTAATGAACGGTCTATGGCCTTGCTGGCAGGGATCATATGCATGTTACTGCTGCTGCTAATAATCTGCTGTTCAGGGACCGGTGGCGAAGACTCGTATTTCCACCGGTACCAACGGCCGCTTTGGGATATATCCAATTGATCAATTACCGCCTGATCAGACATCACCCCCCAACCCAGGGCCAGATCAATGGGTGAAAGGTCGGCGGTCCGACCCGTGTAGTAGGACTCAGTGGATAAAACCCGCGCGCGAATTTCAAAACGCGCTTTGCGGGTAAGCTGGTAGTCATCGAGCATAAACCCGGTTGGCTTTTGATTAAGTTGCCGGGGTTGATCAGTAATCAGTACGCCAGGTGCATACTCTATTGGTGTCGCATCCCTGTCACTGATGAACAGGTAACAAAGGGCTGCGACACTCAGTATGAATAGGTATTTGGCCATTGAGTCCAGTTTGAAACCACGGCTCAGGTATTTGCCAGCGCAGCCTTCAGACCATCCAGACACAACTCGATGTGTTTTTCAGTGCTGGATGCACCCATCAAACCGATACGCCAGATCTTGCCGGCCAGTGGCCCCAGACCCGCACCTATTTCAAGATTGTACTCATTCAGCAGAAAACTGCGCACAGCGGCTTCATCAACCCCATCAGGCACTTTCACCGCATTGAGCTGAGGCAGACGGTAGTCAGGTTCCACGTAAAATTCCAGGCCCATGGCTTCAAGCCCGGCGAGTAACTTCAGATGGTTGCTGGTGTGTCTTTGCCAGGCGTTTTCCAGCCCTTCTCGTTTGAGAATCCTGAGTGCTTCATCAAGCGCATAAAGCGAATTGATCGGTGCAGTATGATGATAAGCACGTTTCGCACCAGGACCCCAGTAACCGGTCAACAGGTTCAAATCCAAAAACCAGCTTTGTACTGCTGTCTTGCGGGATTTCACTTTCTCCATCGCCGCTTCATTGAACGATACGGGTGATAGCCCCGGTGGCGCAGACAGACATTTTTGGGTGCCTGAATAAATGGCATCAATACCCCAATCATCAACACGTAACTCAATGCCGCCCAAGGATGTGACGGCATCAACAATGCTCAGGCAACCATGGTCGCGCGCAAGCTTGCACAATGTCTCGGCATCAGAACGTACGCCGGTCGATGTCTCGGAATGCACAAAGGCCAGCGCAACCGCATCGGGGTTCGCCTTCAACACCTCTTCCACTTTGCCGGGATCAACCGGAGTACCCCATTCAAACTCAACAACTACGGGGTTTGCGCCACAACGACGGGCATTTTCGAGCATCCGCGTGCCAAAAACTCCATTGCTCGCTATGACAACCTTTTCACCCGGTTCGAGCAGGTTGACAAAGCAACATTCCATACCCGCCGAACCCGGCGCTGAAATGGGTAAGGTAACGGTATTTTTTGTTTGAAAGGAATAGCGTAACAGCTCATTCAGCTCATCCATAAACTCGACAAACGCGGGATCCAGGTGACCAATGGTTGGTCTTGCCATCGCAGCAAGCACTTGCGGATATACATCCGAAGGTCCCGGACCCATCAAAGTTCTCTTAGGTAACATCTTAATCATCTCCCGGCGGTATGTGGGTATTCCGCCATCACCTTGTTCACAGAAGTAAAAATGGCATCACGTAACTGCAATGCCACTTTATCGGTAACATCAACAACAGCAACGCCCTGCCAGACGACGCGTTGTTTTGTAAAATCAACAATATCAATAAATACAGATGCTTCGGTTGTCTTGGTGGCACGACTACCCGTTGATACGCCTACACCTAGTGCAGAACCTCCATAAGCCCCACCTGGTCGTCCATAATACCCGCCGGTCGCGTAAGGTCGGGTATAAGATCTCATTTTGACCTTGTCATCTGAACGTATAGTGACATTGATCAAGAGGTCGGGTTCGTCTGCTGTCTGGTATTTTCTTCGCGCCATTTCACCACCGATGGCAGCACGAAAATGCTCACCAAAAATGGCGGAGTTGTAACCGCCTTCAATACCCATCGGCTCAAAAAAATTGTAAGTCGTGTACTGGCTGAAATTCGCAGTCGGATCAATTTCACTACGTACCGTCAGACCCGAAGAACAGGCCGACAAAAGGCTTGCCAGTAATATGGCCACAAACACGGGAAATACACGGTATCGACCGGTCGGCCGCCTTGGATGAGTCTTATTCACTGGGTATCCTCTTTTTTAAGTGGGGTTCCGATTTGTTACGGAAAGAATCATTTTACCCGAAGTTCGCCACGATTAAACAGTCTTTAAAAGACGTAGCACAATGGAACGTAATGTCAGACCATTCAGGGTTTGGTGTACAGCGAATCAGTAAAGCCGCGTTTACTATCCAGATAATGAGATGCGAACTCAAACCCTGCCTGCGGGGCAAATTGTTCGATCTGCGCAAGGGTATATTTTTTTGAAAGTTCGGTTGAGATCAGTTCATCACGTTGAAAGTGGAATTTCTTTCCAGGCTTGCCGATCGAAACGACCTGTTCCTGCAAACTCACAAGGTAGCTTCTCACCTCTCCGGAAACCGGTTCGTAGCAGCAGTAGAAATCGAACTGGTCTAATTGAAAGTCACCGCCCAACTCCCTGTTGATGCGTGTAAGCAGATTTAAATTGAAAGCCCTGGTTATGCCATGCGGGTCATCATATGCGTTGCGGATATCCGTAGGGTTCTTTTTAAGATCAAACCCGACCAGCAGTTTGTCTTGTGAACGCATGTGGGAATTGATGTGCTTCAAAAGGTCCACAGCAGCATCGTCATCAAAATTGCCGATATTGGAACCGAGAAAAAGAACGAGGTTGGGACATTCCTCCTGTGCCTCTATTTCATCCATGATCTCGAAGTAGTCACCCACTTGCGGGTTCACTTTCAATCCTGGAAGCATTTTGGCCATTCGATCGGCCAGTATATTGATTGCTTCCTCAGAAATATCGATCGGTACGTAGGTAATATCCGCACCCGATTCGATGAAATTTGCGAGCAACTCCCTTGTTTTGGTGCCATCACCCGTGCCAAGCTCGATGATATTGAAGTGTCCGGAAAAACCAAGATCACGGTGGATATATTTTGCCCGGGTTTTAAGAATCTCAAACTCGCAATCGGTCAAATAGTATTCCGGCATGGCCATGATTTCCTGGAAGATCCGGCTGCCGTTGTCATCATAAAAATACTGTGACGAAAGTCTCTTAGAAGTTGCTGAAAGCCCCTCTTCCACATCCTTTTTAAAATTGCTGTTCATCTATTTCGCCAGGCGTATGCCGCTGAATTGCCATTGGTAATGTGGGTGAAAAAAATTGCGATACGAACTACGTGCATGCCCGCTTGATGTAGCCACCGAAGCGCCGCGCAGGACCATTTGGTTCACCATGAACTTGCCGTTGTACTCACCAATTGCCCCGGCAGCTTTGTTGTATTTCGGATATGGAAGGTAGGCACTGTTTGTCCACTCCCATCGCTTACCCCAGTCCAGTTGTCCTGAAGCGATCTCCCATTCGAACTCAGTTGGCAAACGCATTCCTTTCCATTCGGCGTATGCGGCAGCTTCATAGAAAGAAACGTGACAGAGAATCTCGCCGGGGTCTACTTTCTTCAGACCACCCAGAGTGAACTGATACCATTCATCGTCGATTAAATGCCAGTACAAAGGTGATGTGATGTTCTCGGTTTGTATCCAGGCCCAGCCATCGTCCAGCCATAGACTAAAATTACTATAGCCGCCGGCTTTGATGAATTGCATGTATTCACCATTGCTAACCAGGGATTTATTGATCTCAAAATCCTGCAGACAAACCTTGTGTCTACCCAACTCATTGTCATAGCAGAATCCGCCACCTTCGAAGCCGATTTCACAGACACCTTCAGGGATCGCAAGCCACCCATGCTCCTTCTCATGATCGTTAACCAGGGCAGCGCCTTCGGCATAGAGCGGGAAAGTTGGATTGTGACCCAGAATGTACTTGAGATCGGTGATCAACAACTCCTGGTGTTGTTGCTCGTGGTTGATTCCGAGCGTCACCAGGTCCCTGACATTTTCGGGGGTTTTCTGTTTCAGAAAAGTTCGCATATGTGCATCTACATGCGCGCGAAACTCGTAAACCTCTGCAACGGTCGGGCGGGTCAGGTTGCCACGATCTGCGCGCAAAGTACGCTCACCAACGCTGTTGTAATAGCTGTTGAAAAGATACGAGTAATCTGCATGGAAGCGCTCGTAGCCAGGCACATTTTTAGATAATACGAATTCCTCGAAGAACCACGTGGTGTGCGCCAGGTGCCATTTCGCAGGACTGACAAAAGCCACCGGTTGTGGAATGTAATCTTCAGTCTTAAGCGGCTTGCACAATGTGACTGTACGCTCTCGACATGCAGTGTATTTTTCTGTTATTGGATTCATGATTCCTGTAGAACCTGCTTATCAGCGCAAGTTTTCATTTGAAAATCGATCTGACTCTCGTCCGACCCGATAAAAAGAGTATAGAGGATAAAGGCACTCCCTTCAGCGGCATCACTTACGTCATCGGCAAAGGATGCCTTTTCCGTTATGATACCGTCAGGCAAGCTTATGTTTGTGCGTAAATCTGGAACTTGCTATACGCACGTTGAAAACCCTAACAATCTGGATCACCTTCACGTTATGAAATCACCTTTCTTTTCTACCCTCCTCTCTGCTCTTTTCGCCAGCCTTCTTAGCAGTGCAGCTGTTGCCGGTTTTGACGAAGGTATTGCAGCCTATCAAGCCAACAACCTCCCACTGGCATACAAGGAGTTTCGTGCAGCAGCGGAAACCGGCCATATGGATTCCCAATTCAATTTGGCTTTGATGTATGAGAATGGCATCGGCATTGATAAAGATGAAAAAGAAGCAATTGTCTGGTATCGAAAGGCCGCCGACCAAGGCAGTGCATTCGCGCAATACAATTTAGCCGTGCTGTATGAAAATGGTCGTGGTGCCGCGGTCGATTTTGCACAGGCCAACGAGTGGTATCGTAAAGCATCGGTGCAAGGTGACCCGCTCGCCATCGGTAACCTGGGCATGCTGTATGTACGCGGCCAGGGTGTGAAAGTAAATACAGTCGCAGGCATGGCACTGCTCTTATTGTCTGCCACCATGGATAGTTCACCCGG
>CBDTVF010000110.1:0-8975 GCA_965363775.1 uncultured Gammaproteobacteria bacterium | reverse complement strand
CCAGCCCCAGGTATGGTTGATCGTCGTAGCACCCGGATAAACCCGCGTCTCTGTATCGTATGGCGCCAACTGGTATCTTGAACTCGGCCGGCCATCACGTTTATAAGTCAGTACCCTCAGGTCCGTTTGCCACGAATCCGTCCAGTCAGCACGTAGGGTTGTATCAAAAGATGTGTTATCGAGTTTATCGACATCAGGCCCTGCATCATTTTTCTGCAGTGCTCCACGGCTAAGCTGTGATGCAGACATACGCCATGCAAATTTATCACCCAAGGGGATATTCAACATGCCCTGGACAACGCCGTAACCGTGGTTGCCCGCTTCCAGATTAACTTCGCCTTCAAATTCATGCTTTGGCTTTTTACTGATGACATTGACTGCACCAGCGGCCGTATTGCGACCGTACAAGGTACCCTGCGGACCACGCAATACTTCGATCCGCTCAACGTCAAAAAAGTTATTGACCCAGAAGGGACCAACTCCATTGGTGAAGTATCCGTCTACATAGGTGCCAACCGCCGCGTCAATTCCGAGCGCGAGACTGTCAATGCCCACACCGCGGATGGTGATTCTTTCACCCGTGGTGACCGAGAGCCCGGGGGTACTGACGCTCAGGTCGTCCAGATTGTCTATACCAAATTCCTGGAGTTTCTCAGAGGAAAAAGCGGTGATTGAAATACCGGTATCCATCAAGCTGGTTTCCCGCTTGGTCGCCGTGACAATAACTTCCTCCAGGACAAGACCACTATCCTGGGCAACCGCCGGAATGGCCGTCATTGCACTGCCGGCCAAGGCGATAAAGAGCGCTGTTCTCCTCATCGTACGACTTGGAACAATATTGGAAAACTGTGTGAAATCTTTCATGAAACCTCCGTCTTATTGCGAATTTAGCACGACTCTCATAGTGTTAGCGTACCCACGGTAATTGAACATACAGTATGCTGACATAGCTGACAAGTATTATTACTTGTTATTTAAGGATTTTCAGTTGATTACATCGAATGTCAGCCCGGAATCGGGCTGACTTAAACAATTGGGACTATTTGTTCTTCACTATTTCAGAGCACTTCAAATAAACCGGCAGCACCCATACCGCCGCCGACACACATCGTGATAACGACATATTTCACACCACGACGTTTACCTTCAAGCAAGGCATGACCAACCATTCGCGCCCCACTCATGCCATAGGGATGTCCGAATGAAATCGCGCCGCCATTGACGTTGAGCGTGTCATTCGGGATGCCAAGACGATCACGGCAATAGATAACCTGTACGGCAAATGCTTCGTTGAGCTCCCACAAGCCGATGTCATCCATCGTGAGACCATGCTGTTTGAGCAATTTTGGCACTGCGAATACCGGCCCGATACCCATCTCATCCGGCTCGCAACCCGCAACCGTAATACCACGATAGATACCGATTGGCTCCATACCGCGTTGTTCGGCGAGTTTGCTATCCACCAGTACGCTGGCCGCGGCACCATCAGAAAGCTGGCTGGCATTACCTGCTGTAATGGAACCACCCTCAATCACAGGTTTAAGACCTGCCAGGCCTTCAAGCGTTGTGCCGGGACGGTTGCCTTCATCAAGATCCAGAGTCTTGTCAACAAGACTGATTTCACCGGTTTCCCTATCCATCACACCCATGTTGGCCGTCACTGAGAGAATTTCCTCGGCATACCTGCCAGCCTGTTGAGCTGCCGCAGTACGTTGCTGACTTTGCAGTGCGTATTCATCCTGGGCTTCACGCGAAATACCATAACGGGCAGCAACCACTTCGGCCGTCTGCAACATCGGCATATAAACATGCTCATGGACTGCTGCCAGCTTCGGATCTATCACACGGTGCATATTCTGATGCTGGTTTTGCACCAGGCTTATATGCTCCATACCTGCACCCACAATAACCTGCATACCATCATACATAATCTGTTTTGCGGCGGTGGCGATGGCCATCAGGCCGGAAGAGCACTGACGATCTATTGTCATTCCGCTAACCGATACCGGCAGACCGCCAGCCAATGCGGCCAGACGTCCGGGATTCAGGCTGCAGGTGCCCTGTGGCATGGCGCAACCCATGATTACATCATCGACCTCGGCCGGATCAACACCCGCACGTTCAACAGCGGCGCGTATTGCAATACCACCCATTGTCGGAGCTTCCGTGTTGTTAAAGAGTCCACGATAGGCCTTGCCGATCGGTGTACGTGCTGTTGAAACGATTACTGCCTCTCTCATTATTATTACTCCGAATTAGATTTTTACGCCAAGCGCTTTCGCTGCTTTGCCGACGAATTTGAAAGTCTGGTTGAAACCTGCTGTCAGCTCTTGCTCACCTTCGCGCGCGTTTATTGCATCAAGTTGCGCCAACACATTTTCCGGGGTCTGTTCCGCAGGCGGCAGATAAATGCCATCGGTTTCGTAGAGATGCGCAGAAGCATAGCCACCCGCGCCGGCACAGAGAATCAACCGGTTGGGTGCTTCTTCAGCACATAACACGAGTAAGCCTGCAGTCACGGACTCTGTTGTCATTAAATCAAAAGCTGCCGCGTCGATCAGACCTTCGGTCATTGCGGTACCAGCTGTTGGCGCAAGCGTGTTGATATTGATTCCATACTTGGCGCCTTCCAACACCAGGGTATTCATCATTCCCACTACCGCCATCTTCGCAGCGCCATAGTTAGCTTGACCAAAATTGCCATACAAACCACTGGAACTTGCAGTCATGACAATGCGACCATAATTCTGTGCACGCATGATGTTCCAAACTGCCTTGGTGCAGTTAAACGTGCCATTCAGGTGGACATTTATGACAGCCTGAAAATCTTCGAGCGGCATTTTGGCAAAGCTCTTGTCGCGCAATATACCCGCGTTATTCACCAGCACATCCACACGGCCCCATGTATCCACGGCCATTTTCACCATGGCTTCAACTTCATCGAAATTCGCCACGTTGGCGGCATTGGCAATAGCTTCTCCACCGGCGGCGACGATTTCCGCGACAACCGCATCAGCTGAGGCAAGGTCATTGACAACAACTTTAGCGCCGCGTGCAGCCAGACCCAAAGCGTGTGAACGACCCAGTCCTGCGCCGGCACCTGTTACGATTGCAACCCGATCTTCAAACCGAATGCTCATTTCCTGTCTCCTTGATAAATTATTTTGTAATAGCCATGGTGAGCCACTCGGCAATGAGTGCTGGTGTAGACTCACCTTCAATTTCTATACTTACCTGTTGTTTGATCAAAAACTGTCCCGGTTTCTTTTCCGTCACATCGAGCAAAAGAGCTTTGGCGCGGACACGTTTGTTCACCTTGACCGGTGCGAGGAAGCGGATCTTGTCAAAACCGTAATTAAGCCCCATCACCATGTCCTCGAAAGCGCAGCCTACACTTCCAGCAAAATGAGACAGCAGGCTCAATGATAAAAAGCCATGCGCTATGGTGCCGCCAAACGGTGTCTTTGCGGCGCTTTCCGGGTCGACATGAATGAACTGTTGATCCAGTGTGCAATCTGCAAAAGCATTGATGCGTCCCTGATCGATCAAAACCCACTCAGCAGTGCCCATATCAGCACCGATACTTTCCTTCATGTTGTCGCGATTTAATATCAGACCCACATTGGTCTCCTCGTGTAGATGGCTAAAGCTCCAGGCGTTCGATCATCTCGCTTCGAAGCTGTTTCTTGGCGATCTTTCCAGCCGCAATACGTGGTAAGGGATTGCTGTGGAACCAGATATGCTGCGGTATTTTAAAAGCGGCAAGCCGGGAAGCCAGAAAAGCCTGAACTTGTTCACTATCAATCTCACTTCCTGGTTTTAGCAGAATTGCTGCGCCAACAATCTCGCCCAGGCGTTCATCAGGCAATGAAAATACGGCAGCCTCTGCAACCTCTGCATGTGCATATACAGCTGCCTCGACTTCCAGACAACTGATGTTCTCACCACCACGGATAATGATGTCCTTGATCCTGTCAACGATGTAAAGGAAATTTTCCTCATCCTGGTAGCCGGCATCACCTGTGTGTACCCAGCCATCTTTGAATGTAGAGAGGCTTTCTTCCGGACAGTTCCAATAACCACCGGCATTGGCGGGAGAGTGAATGCAAATTTCACCAACCTCACCTTTGGCAACGGTATTGCCCTGCTCATCAACAATGCGATGCTTGACTAGTGGCGGTATGGGCCTGCCCACAGATTTGGGTCTGTCCAGGTAATCCTCCTGCCCGAAAAGAGTTCCCAACGCATTGGTCTCGGTCAGCCCGTAACCGACAGAAGCCATTGCACCTGGAAAACGCTCCGCCAAGGCAGCAACCTGGTCTGCTGGTCGTGCGGCACCACCCGAGGAGATGTCCACCAGTGTCGAGACGTCGTAATCTGCCAGACGCGGATGGTTCAGCAACTCCATGGACATCGTCGGGACACCATTGATGTGCGTAATCTTCTCGGCTTCAATCAACTCGAGAGCAACATCAACATCCCATTTGCGCATCATCACAAGCTTGCGACCGACAGCAAGAGACAACAGTAGCAAGCCGTGTAGCCCGGTCACATGAAATAGTGGTATAGCGAGCAAAATAGACGGCTGGACCTCTGGTTCCTTACCCATGGTGCCCGCTAAAATTGCCTGGGCACTGACTGCAACCAGCCATGCACCAAGTGCGGATATCACACTTCGCTGGGTTGAAAATACCCCTTTGGGTGTTCCCGTACTACCGGAGGTATACAAAATCAGTGCGAGATCTTCAGGGTCGATATCAATCTCAGGAAAACTACAGGGTGTTGTATTGGCCAGCAAAGTCTCCAGCCTGTCGATATCATCAGGCAACGGCGCGCCACCGGTATCCACACCTATTACAAGCAAACCTGATGCTTGAAGCCACCCGCCCATCCGCTTGAGACGCGTACCATCCAGGATAACCAGGCTGGCACCGCAATCCTGCAGACCGTAGATCAACTCCTCACCCTGCCACCAGGAATTCATGGGTACGGCTACTGCACCGAGCGCGGTAACAGCCATGAAACTGATACACCATTCAGGCGCGTTGCGCATCGCAATGGCTACCCGGTCGCCTTTTTTCACACCATATCGGTCAGCCAGGGTATGACTCAAACTTGCCGATTGTTGAAGCACATCGTTAAAAGAGTAACGTCGGTCACCATCGACAAGAAGATCCTTGTCAGCATAACCGGCTACAGAAGCATAGTAATCACGCAGGTTATCCGGCAAACCACCAAATACCTTGCGCGTAGAGCCGTCGATGACTTTCTCCAATATAGGGAACGGGCCCTCTGGACCAGTCAACCCCGCAATCGTTGCTTCCACCTCCTGGTAACGCATAACTCAGTACCCTCTGAGCCGGGCAAAACGATCGCTGTGATAGTAGTCATCACCATATTCCTGACGTGCAGCAGCAGATCTCTTCATGAAAAATCCGATATCGAATTCGTCGGACATACCGATGCCTGCAAACATCTGTACCGCTTCATTCACTGCCAGTTTCACAGTCTTACCACACTTGAATTTGGCCACACTGGCCAGCAACGAGCGATCAGCACTGTCTTCATCTATTGCCTGCAGAGCTTTCAATACGACGGACCTGCATAAACCGAGCTCGCAAAATATAATCGCTGCCCGATGTTGCAGCGCTTGAAAACCACCTATGAAGACTCCGAACTGTTTCCGTTCCTTCAAGTACTGAATCGTCTGCTCAAAGGATTCCTCGGCGATCCCCAGCATTTCTGAAGATGAACACACGGCGCCGATATCAAGTGCCTTTTCCAGCTGTGGCCAGGACTTCCCTGCTTCGCCCAATAGTGAATCCGGGCCTACACGGACCGCATCAAATTGAATATCAGTGGCCATGTGATTGTCCACGTTTCCCGTATTGGAGAAACTCAGACTCTCGCTGTCACGCTCAAGCAAAAACACACTCAGACCATCCTTGTCACCCGGCGTACCATCGGTTCTCGCCACCACCAGCAGTTTTTGAGCAATATTTCCGTCAAGTACGTGAACTTTTTTCCCACTCAGGACAAACCCATCACCATCAACAACCGCTGACATTGCCGTCGCTGACGGATCAAATCGGCTGGTCTCATTCAACGCGAGTGTCAAGATCAATTCACCGCTGACAATCGCCGGCAAAATTGCCTGTTTCTGATCATCATTGCCAAGTGCTGCAACAATTGATGAACAAACCAATGCAGAAGAGAGCAGCGGTGACGTCGCCAAGGTCCTGCCACACTCCTCGAACAACAGACCCGCCCCTACATAACCAAACTCCAGTCCATCGTACTCCTCCGGGATAACGATGCCGGGCCAACCCATTTCCGCCATATTCGTCCACAATTCGGGAGACCACTCCTCACCCGCATCGCGAAGTGCACGCAGACCACTGACCGGCGAACACTCCTGGAGGAAAGTTTTTGCGGAATCACGCAACAATTGCTGCTCTTCATTCAATACCAATGCCATGTCTAACTCCTGCTTGAGTTACCGCCGCTCAGGACGGTAAACCTAGAATACGTTTGGCAATAATGTTCAGCTGTATTTCCGAGGTGCCACCCTCAATGGAATTGCCCTTGCTTCGCAGCCAATGCCTTGCCTTTGTCATTTGTTCCTGCTCACCCCAGGCCAGAGCCTCAGAGCCACCAATGGACATTAACAACTCATTACGGAACTTATTGAGCTCGGTACCGTAGTATTTCAACATTGAAGATGCCGCACCCGCGCCCTGCCCCGACTTGATCTCGTCAACGACCCTTTCCACGGTGGTTGCAAATGCTATTTCGTCTATTTCAAAAGCAGCCACATCAGCACGGAGCCCGCCATCAGCCAGCATGCCATCTTTCTCACCAAACGCACCCAGTGCTGTCTGGCCAAGCGATTCAGCGCCGGCCTTGGATAACCCGAACCCGCCAATCATTTGCCGTTCATGGGTCAACAGGTACTTGGCAATGTCCCAACCCTTGCTTAGGCCACCAACCAGGTTTTCCTTCGGCACCTTGACATTGTCGAAAAAGGTCTCGCAAAAAGGCGAGTTGCCACTGATCAGTTTAATCGGTTGCGTACTGACGCCAGGTACTGCCATGTCGATCAAGAGAAAGCTGATTCCCTGGTGTTTTGAAACTTCAAAATCTGTTCGAACCAGGCAGAAAATCCAGTCGGACTTGTCGGCATAGGAGGTCCAAACCTTCGAGCCATTAACAAGGTAGTGATCACCTTTGTCATCGGCACGGCATGCCAGACTGGCCAGGTCAGACCCTGCATTGGGCTCACTGTAGCCCTGGCACCAACGAATTTTTCCATGAACAATTTCGGGGATATACCGGTGTTTTTGCTCCTCGGAAGCGAATTTCAAAAGCGCAGGTCCAAGCATATCAACACCAAAACTTTCCAGTGCGCGGCGAGCGGTAATACGCGCCAGTTCCTCACGCAGAACCTTGGCTTCGGCTTTGGGAAGACCGCCACCCCCGTACTCGGCAGGCCATTCCGGCGCGGTCCAACCACGACCGGCCATACTCTCAAACCACAAGCGTTGGTCGTCGTTTAGAAAGACTGCGTTACGCCCACCCCAATACTGGTCATGTTCCGATTTGATTGGTTGCCGCATTGATTCCGGGCAGTTTTCTTGCAGCCAATCACGGGTTTGTTGTCTGAACTCTTCGATATTTGTCATATTCAAATTACTCATGCATTCACGTTATTGAACATCTGGTATGTATAATACATTTAAAGTATGTTTTAATGCAAATAAAGTATGTTTTCAAAATAAAATCCCACTTCAGGCTGTGTGTTCTGCCATTAACATGTTAGAATTATTCCAACCCTTGGTATTTTTATAGAACAAGAACTAAATATAAGTATGGCATCAAAAACACCCAGCTCTGACCGTCGGATCAAGTCACCTTTTTCCCGCAGCAACCAGCATGAAGTCAAACTTCAAACCATCCTTTCTGAAGCCGCACGCTTGTTCAATTTTCAGGGTACAAGGGCAACCACGCTTGGCGATATCGCACGGAGTATCGGTCTGACCAAGACATCCTTGTACTATTACGCACGTAACAAGGAAGAACTGGTCTACAAATGCTACCTGGCGAGCTGTGACGCGGGTGACGAAATCATGGCTGAAGCCAGCCAGGGTGCCAACACAGGTCTCGAATGCCTGTGTAATTTTGTGAAGGTATTCTTTGCGCGTTGGCAGGAGATCAATCAGGGCCAACGACCCCATACGGCAATGCTCATTGAAATCCCCACGCTGGCCGATCAGCACCGCGAAGAAATTGAGACCCGTGTGGACAAGCATTTCAATACCATGCTCAAATTTGTAAAACGCGGCATCAAAGACGGAAGCATTTCGGATTGCGCACCCATTCCGACTACCCAGGCTTTTCTGGCGATTGTGTACTGGTCATATGTCTGGTTCGGCGGGGTTTCTATCGAAGAAAGACCTGCCGTGATCAAACAGCTTCTCAAGTTGATCAAGGGTGGTATCAGCACCGATACATATCAGTTCAACAAGATTGCTTTTGCCGCGCTTGAAACCCGCTTACCGGCAGGTTTTGACCGGGACAGGCAAAACGAAATCAAACGAAGTGCTTTTCTCCAGGTTGGTTCGCAGATGTTTAACCAACGGGGTTACATGGGGGCATCCCTGGATGATGTCGCCGAGCAACTGGACGTGACAAAAGGTGCGTTTTATTACCATATTCAAAACAAGGAAGACCTGCTTTATCAGTGCTTCCAACGGACGCTGGAACTGATTGGTGAAATGATCGAGCGCGCCGGCAAAGATGGCCGGAATGGCGCTGAAAAAATTGAACTGGTATTACGCTACCTTTTCAACGTACAACTCAGTGACGATGGACCCCTGATTGCCTACCGCTGCCTGCCATCACTCAGTATTGAACGTCGTAACCAGATTCTGCAGCAAACACAGGCAAGCAGTAACCGTCTTGGCGATTTCATTTCT
>CBDTVF010000109.1:0-9043 GCA_965363775.1 uncultured Gammaproteobacteria bacterium | reverse complement strand
ATGCCATGACGCTGGCAACTGTTGGCAGGGATATGCGTCCTTCCGCACGCATGGTATTGCTGAAAGATGCCGAACATGATGGCTTTGTTTTCTACACGAACCTGGCAAGCCCGAAAAGTCGACAACTCTATGAAAACCCCTATGCGGCACTTCTATTCCATTGGAAGACCCTGGACCGCCAGGTTCGCATCGAAGGGCCGGTAGAGCAAGTTCCGGATGCGGAAGCGGATGCCTATTTTGCGACCCGGCCACGTTCAAGTCAGTTGGGCGCCTGGGCTTCACGCCAGTCGGAACAACTGGAAGGCTGGGCAGAATTGGAAAAACGAGTCGCCATGTATACTGCAAAGTTTCATGTCGGTCCGGTACCACGCCCTGACTTCTGGTCCGGGTTTCGTTTGCGCCCGGAACGTTTTGAGTTTTGGAAACAGGGTAATTTCAGACTCCACAAACGCTTTGTCTTTACACCCTCGGATGTTGGGGATGTAAAGTGGCTTGTGAAACAGGTTTTCCCATAGTGGCAGGAACAACAACATGACCGCAAAGAAAGGTGTATTCAGTCAATTTCCCGGCTCTTTCTGGGCCGCCAATACGATGGAAATCTTTGAGCGGATGGGCTGGTACGGTTTTTATGCCGTTTCCTCCCTGTATCTGACAGGGTCGGTTGAAGATGGGGGACTTGGTTTTTCCTCGGCTGACCGTGGTGTGATCCAGGGTCTGGCGACATTTTTCCTCTACTTGTTCCCCGCAGTTTTTGGCGCACTGGCAGACCGCTACGGTTATAAGCGTATGTTTTTGGCATCGGCTGTGGTAATGGCGCCTTCCTACATAATCCTTTCATTACCTACTGGTTTCTGGCCCTTCCTGGGTGCCTATTTCCTGGTGGCGGTCGGTCACGGTATGTTCAAGCCGGTAGTGATCTCAACGGTGGCGAAATCGACCAACGAGGAAAATGGCTCGGTGGGTTTTGGTATTTTTTACATGATGGTCAATGTCGGTGGATTCATCGGTCCAATCGTGGCGGGTATCGTTCGTGGCTGGAGCTGGAACCTGGTATTTTATGCCTCCGCCGGCTGGATCATTGTCCTGTCCATTGTCTGTCTTCTGGTTTACAAGGAACCTCCACGGGATGCCGATGCCGAGAACCAACGATCCCTGGGTGAGGTATTCAAGGGAATGGTCGAGGTAGTCGGTAATTTGCGTTTTTTCATCCTCGTCAGTGGCATACTGGTCGTGCTGGTGATGGGATCAAAATGGTGGAGTATTGCACTGGTCGGACAAGTTGCGGCAGTGTGGCTCATCGGTAACCTGGCCCTTGATATCCTGTTCCGTGCCACCGGTGCTGCCCACACGCAACGTCCGTGGTTTTTGCAACCAATGGCTATCGGCGAAGGGCGTTATCTTTTATTCCTGTTATTGATGGCAGGTTTCTGGGTTTCGTTCAACCAGATTTTCATGACCCTACCGGAGTACATCCGTGACTACGTCGACACCTCGGATCTGATCGCAACGTTTGGGCCGGCTGCCGCCTGGTTCGCCGGCATCGCGCAAAGTATTGGATTTGATACCACAAACTGGCACAGAGCAGTCCTGGAACATGGTCAGATCAAACCGGAGCACCTGATCAACCTCAACGCTTTCGGTATCATTTGCTTCCAGGTATTGATCTCATATTTCATGCGTAAAACTTCACCGCTGACCAGCATCATCATCGGCGTGTGCGTTACCATCGCCAGTTTCGGTCTGTACCTGGTCGGGATGAGTGGATGGGTTGTTGTCTCTGCTATCCTGGTATTCTCGCTGGGTGAAATGATGGCGAGTCCAAGGTCCAAGGAATATGCCGGGCGTATCGCTCCACCCGACAAGGTCGGCATGTATATGGGCTACTTTTACTGGTGTATTGCCCTGGGAAACCTGTTTGGTGGTTTGCTGTCCGGTATGGCCTACCAGCATTACGGACCCGAGGGAATCAATCAACCGGGTGAGATGTGGCTTCTGTTTGCAGCCCTGGCCGGAACGACAGCGGTTTCACTGGTTATCTACAACCGCTGGGTAGCGGTAAAAGGGGATCGGAGTAACTAAAACAAAAGGTTTATTGCGCATGTGGGGAGCCGTAGGGTGGGTAACTTGTTACCCACGTTCACAGGCGTGTGTACCATCAGGCGCAACATTAGCTCAATGATCTTACAAAAAACGATCAATACATGACAAGCAATGCCAGATGTCGTAGCCCGGTCGAATTCACCTGTATTTGTTCTGTTCCCCTTGATAAAATGTGAATCTATGAAATGCACGGTTGCGAAAAATTGTAAATTTAAGCTGCTTGTCCTGATTTGCTTGTCTTTTCAAGTTTACGCCTCCGTCCCAGCAGAGACCGGTGACCTGCAAAGTTACCTCAATGGGATCACTTTCGGTGCTGAAGATGATGGACAGTTCAAGATCCCGGCGCCCGCCCAACTAGTCGATTTTGAAAACGTGGTGAACCTGGTTCTCCGGGAAAATTATGAGCAGGCGAATACGCAGGCACAGTCACTCGACTACGAACTGGTAGCGTACACAGATACTGTTTCCACAAATTTGTATTATATTCTCAGAGAAACAAATCTGATTCCATCGCCCTTGGCTAACGGTGGCGGAATTTACCTGTTCCAGCCTTCAGCAACCTACAATGTTGCGATACATGCGCCACATCCGAGAGCCGATTCGTATACCAACAAGGAAGCCATATCGGCTTTCATGAGAAGTGATGTCCGTTATTTCATGATGGCGGGCGCTCACCGCAGAAGTCATCCGGACCCCAGCAGCTGTCAGGATTTCTCTGATTACCGGCCAAGTGATGCGGTACACAACGCGGCCCACTATTTCTACGTGGCGCATAAAGCCATGGAAGATTTTGACAACACGATCCAATATATTGAGCTGCACGGATATGGCTCTGCTTCATTTGAAACGATAGCTTCCCAATGCGACACGGGCGGAAACCTGGCTGTGGCCAATATCAGTGAGACCATCTCTGATAACGATGCTGCTGAACACACAATGATGCATTCGCTGGAATCTGTTATCAGCGATGCGGGTGAATTCAAGGCCTGTATTTACAGTACCATCCTTGATACCGGACCCGATGACAAATACACCCGGTACCTGGGCGGGTCGACCAACACATTGGCGCGGTATACCAATGGTTCGCCATCGGTATGTAACCAGTCGGCACTGATAGAAAACAATAGCCACCGTTACGTGCATGTTGAGCAAAGTTGGGAAATACGCAGTGATTCGGCCAATCGTGAGGTTATGGCAGGTTACATCTACCAGGCCATTCAACATTATTATGACGGTAAACCTTTCGAGATGAACGCCGGTTTGAATGATGCCTGGTATGACCCCGAGACAAATGGACAGGGCTTTTTCATAACCATTTTCCCCGATCTTGGCTTGGCTTCGCTGGCCTGGTTTACCTATGACACCGAGTTACCCCCAGAAGATGCGGTCAGCAACCTGGGTGACCCCGGACACCGCTGGTTGCTCGGCCTGGGACCAATAGATGGCAACAAAGCAGTGCTGGATGTCAGTGTTACATCGGGTGGCCTGTTTGACACCCCAACTGATTTCACTGAAGTAAGCGATGGACAAATCATCCTGACCTTCGACAGCTGTAATTCAGGTACGGTTGAATATGACATCACCTCCATCGGTCAAACCGGAATAGTGCCCATTGTGCGGGTGGTCGACGACAATATTGTCTTGTGTGAGGCGCTCAGATACGAGTGAGTTTTTGAGAACAAACAGATATTTGAGCTCAGCGTCAAAGCCATGCGTTTGGAAAATGTTGATTAAAGGGGTATTCTTTTAAGCAATACAGGACACAAGCGAGCCAAGCAATGTCCAGGTCTGACAAATTTAAGCGCCAAAGTACCTGCAATTGGTCATACACCAATGTGTCGTGGTCCGTCTGATGGGTATGAACATCCTCTTCTCAATTCTTGGGCTCATTATTGGTTTGTTTATCGCTTCTGCGGGTGGGAGTTACCTGCTTGGAGCGTTTGCTGGCGCAATTATCGGTTTTGCGTTGGCGAAGGTTATCCGACTGGAACGCCGCATATCGGAACTCGAATCATCGGCTCAGAAATTGCGCTATAGAGAGACACCTCAGCGAGAACCAACACCAACACCCGAAGAGCGCCCGCGCTGGGCAACACACGAGGCACACAAGGCATGGGCTGATCTGGAACCAGCTGAAACCATTTCAGAAGCCGGGCCTGAGAAACCCGAGGCAGAAGAAACGGAAAAGGAAGCATTTTCAAAGCCACTTAAAACGCCCCGGAACTGGCCCGGGACAAGTCAGCAGCCACTCCTGCCATCGTTGCTGGAAAGAGGTTTGGAGAAGGCCAAGCTCTGGATAACCTCCGGCAATGTTCCGGTTAAAATCGGCATGATCGTCACCTTTATCGGTGTCTCGTTCCTGCTCAAATATGCGATCGATAAGGAACTGGTCGTTTTTCCACTGGAATTCCGTTTGTTGGCTGTTGCTGCTGCAGGGCTTGCGTTGATCATTATCGGCTGGCGTCTGCGCGAAAAGATGCGGGTCTATGCACTGAGTCTGCAAGGTGGGGGCATCGGTGTGCTGTTCCTGACCATATTTGCTGCATTCCGTCTCTGGCAATTATTGCCGCCAACGCTGACCTTTGTACTGTTGGTGGTTCTGACATTTCTAACCGGTGCATTGGCCGTTTTGCAGAATTCACGCATCCTGGCCCTGTTTGGCATCGTCGGTGGTTTTTTGGCGCCTGTATTGACATCGACAGGGCAGGGCAGTCATGTCGCTCTTTTCAGTTACTACCTGGTGTTGAATGGCGCCATCCTGGGTATTTCCTGGTTTAAAGCCTGGCGCGAGCTAAATCTAGCAGGTTTTATTTTTACCTTCGTGATCGGCAGTTTGTGGGGTCACCAGTATTACAAACCCGAACTGATGGCCAGCACCATGCCTTTCCTGGTGCTGCATTTCCTTTTCTACCAGGCGATTGCCATCCTTTTTGCCCTGCGTCAGCCACCTGAGCGTATTGGTGTCGTGGACGGAACCCTGGTTTTTGGAACGCCTGCTATCGTCTTCGCCCTGCAGGCGGCGCTTGTGCAGGGTACGGAATACGGACTGGCAATCAGTGCCGCGGTGGCAGCCGTATTTTACGTGCTGCTTAGTGTGTGGCTATTCCGCAACAAGAGTGCCTACCTGAGATTGCTGACGGAATCCTTCATTGCGCTTGCCGTGGTCTTTGCGACCATTACCATCCCGCTCGCACTTGATGCCCGCTGGACAGCGGCGGCTTGGGCACTGGAAGGTGCGGCATTGGTCTGGATCGGTGTTCGCCAGGCGCATCAACTACCCAAATTCGCAGGCGCCTTGTTGATCCTCTTCAGTGGCGGTGCTTTTATCGAGTATGGCTGGCGTTCCAATACCGGGCTTGCCATCCTCAATGGCAATGTGCTCGGTGGCCTCCTGATCAGCCTGAGCGCCCTGTTTGCTTCGCGACGACTGCAGACCATTGATCAGTCGAACTTTGCAGCCCTGCAAAAACTGACACGTGTCGTGCTATTCCTATGGGGTGCACTGTGGTGGCTCAGTACGGGTTTGCACGAAACAATGGACCGGGTAACAACGACTAACGAACCCTATGTTTTCCTGCTATTTGTGGCATTCAGTATGGGTGCCGCCGCCTGGCTGGGACAGAGCCGCGACTGGGTTATTCTTCGCCGCACCAGCCTGGTTTTTCTTCCGATGTTAGTCTTGGCAGGGCTTTCCCAGGCAATATTTGATAGTCATTTTCTGCAAGATCTTGGCTGGCTGGCCTGGCCGGTTGCCTGGGTGATCCAAGTCTACTTGTTAAAAGTCACAGATCAGCACGAGTCCAGGATTGCGCCGGCATGGCACTTTGTTTCACTGATCTTGCTGGCAGGTATGCTGGCGCTTGAAGCCTCGTGGTGGACCGATCAGGTGGCCTCAAACGCGTGGGCGGTGGCAGTCGCGACCGTCGTTTTCGGCGTCATGGCTATGCTGGTCTGGCGTTGCCGTGATCGGCCGGTCTGGCCTGTGCCCGTGCATCCTGTCACCTATTTCAACGCCAGCCTGGTACTGGTTGCAATCCAGGTCATCTGGTTGTTGGTAGTGAGCATTGATAAACCGGGAAATCCTGATCCATTGCCGTATATTCCGGTACTCAACCCGTTTGACCTCGCTACCCTGTTCGCGATGCTGACAGCAATGCTCTCTCTCGCCGTTATCCGGCGCGAAACCGCCCGGGATGCGGGCATTGCAGACACTTCCAACCTGAAACCATATCAGTGGATGCTGGCCGCTGCTTTTTTCATTATGACCACGACCGCCCTGGTGCGTGGGGTGCATCACTACACCGGTGTGGCTTGGCAAAGTCACACGCTGTTCGACTCACTGGTCGTCCAGACATCTTTATCTATTTACTGGGGATTGCTGGGTTTCATCGGAATGATCTGGGGTGCGCGCCGCCAACGACGCTCCATCTGGCTGGTCGGGGCGGGTTTCATGGCGCTAGTGATCGTCAAGTTGTTCCTGGTTGATCTTGGCAACACCGGTACGGTCGAGAGAATCATATCCTTCCTTGGAATCGGTGCGCTTTTATTGGTGGTCGGCTACTTTGCACCGGCCCCACCACGGCAGGCCAACAATGACGAAGTTCCAACAGACGGGGAGGAGGTTGATAGATGAAATATTCGTTCCGTGGGCTTTTGATGACGGCCTGGCTGTGCCTGCTGGCCGGCCCGGTGGTTGCACAGGAACTGCCATCTGCGGACGATTATGCCTATGCCTTTCCATTGACGGTTAAGGGTAGTACGGAGTTTTTCGAATTGGATGTTCCTGTAGGTTTCTACCGGTCTGTTTCCGATCCACCTTTACGTGATGCCGGTGTCTACAATGCAAACGGCCAGCCCGTTCCGAGAATTTTTGAGCACCCGGCAGGGGCAGAGAACGATATCGAGGAACAACTCACACTGGGCGCGGTGCCATTGCACGTTGACGTATTGGAACAGCCAGAACAGTTGCGTTTGTTGCTACAGCAGGCGGGTACCGGGATAAACCTGAAACTGGAAGCCACCGAGGCCGGGGAAATTCCAAGCAACAGATCTCTCAAGGCATATATCGTAGATGTCCGGGATCTCGAACATGAAATTGTTGCCCTGGTTTTTAGCTGGCCGAAGCAATCGCAGGGCTTTATCGGTCGCGTAACAGTGGAGCACGGTGACAACCTGCAACACTGGCGACGGCTGGGAAGTGCGAGTCTGGCTGCACTGGAATACGATGAAACCCGTATCGTGCAAAACCGGGTGGAGTTGTCTGGAAAGGTATCCGATTACCTGCGTATCAGTTGGCGAAACATGCCGGACGATTGGAGGCTTGATGCTGTCACCGGTGTTTATACTTCCCAGGGACATTCGGCAACCCGCGATTCTGTGACCCTCGATTCTACCGCCCAGGGCGATACCAGCCGGGAATTCCTGTTCGATGCTGACGGATATCCTCCTGTCGATCGTGTCAACCTGATATTGCCGGGTGACAATGTCGTGATCAGAGCCAGTATTTTCAGTCGCCAGAACGACAAAGGCCGCTGGCGATTGGCCCACAAAGGTCTCTTCTACAATATTTCCAGACAGGGTGAATCACTACAATCAATTCCGGCCAGAATTCCAGTCTCCCGTGCCAGTCAATGGAAGGTTAAGCTGGATTCCGGCGTCACAACTGATCCCGTCCAGATTCAGTTGGCATGGCAACCCGATCGTCTGGTTTTTGTTGCCCAGGGCTCGCCTCCTTTCGAACTGGTCGCGGGAAGGGCGCAGGACCGTTTGCAGCAGTTTCCTCAAGAAGCCCTATTGGGTGATCGTTCGATTTTCAAAATGCTGAGGGAATCAGGGCAGGCCGGTGTTGCTGCACTGGGTGCGCGTGAAGTGCGCGCGGGTCCGGACCGTCTTGAAGTTGCCGCCACCAAGCCCTGGCGGGTTGCGCTGTTGTGGGCCGGGTTGGTTGGTGCTGTATTGCTGGTTGCCTGGCTGGTTTATTCCCTTATGCGTGATATGCGCAAAGAAGATCGTCCGTGACTGATCCGGTATGCGTCTATAATTCCGCGCGGGCACGGGCGTCGGAAACCCGGCCCAGACGACTCTCCCGCCAGATCATCAATATATTCGAAGCGATCACAATTACGGCCCCTGTGATCACGGTTGGAGCCGGCCATTCGGCCCAGATCATCCAGCCAAACAACGCCGCCCAGACAATGCTGCTGTAGTTGAAAACAGTGACGATGGCGGCCTTTGCATTGCGAAAGGCGATGGAAAGCAGCCATTGTGCACCCGCACCTGATAAGCCAACGCCGATAAGCAATGGAACTTCGGCCATCGTTGGTCTGACGGCAATAAATGGCAACGGCAGGGCAGTCAGAAAAACCCCGATGACAAAAAAGTAAAAGCTGATAGTTTCCGGACTCTCATAACGACCCAGGTAGCGCAGTATGATTTGCAGCACCGCGTGCAACAGCGCAGCAAACAGGCAAACCAGGATACCCAGTGTGTACACGTCACCGGATGGGTGCGACATGATCAGGACACCAATGAAGCCAATGGCGATGGCTGACCACCGGTAAGGGCCCACGGTTTCTTTCAGGAAAAACACACCCAGCACCGGGATAAATAATGAGGCGGTAAACAACAGGGCAGTCGCATCTGCCATCGGCATCAGCTTGTATGCATAGAATGTGGTGACCAGGCTCAGAGTGCCAATGACCGCACGAATACCCACCAATGAGGGCTTGGTTCGGATGACGAGTATTTCACGCCGGCCAAACGCGAATATCATGATGAGAAATGGCAGGCATGCGATCAGGTTGCGATAAAAGGCTATTTCGATGACCGAGTGATTCGCGCTCAGCATTTTGGCGAACATGTTCATCACCGTGAACATAAAAAATGCACCCATGGCGGCGATCATGCCCCGTACGACATGCTCCTGGTGGACGAGCGCTGATTT
>CBDTVF010000108.1:0-9115 GCA_965363775.1 uncultured Gammaproteobacteria bacterium | reverse complement strand
GGGTCACGGAAAGTGCCGTCATTGGTATTGGTTTGAATGTGGAGCAAAAGCCCTCTTTGAAACGGGATGCCTATGTTCCCGGGGTTGCCGCCATCTCGGATTTTGTCAAAGCCTCAGAAAACTGTCGTCATGTTGATGCGCTACCCGTTTTGATGGAAAACCTGGGCCGTAATCTGCAAAGTCTGCGCGGAGGACAATTTGCCGGGTTGCTTGATCTTTACCGGCAGCACTCGCTGATCCTGGGCCGCCAGGTAACTGTCTTTAAAGATACTCGCGAGGCCTCTTCCGAAATAGTCGCACACGGCCTGATCGAATCGATAGGTCCATCACTGGAATTATTTATCCAGGGTCATCCTGATCCGGTTACCAACGGACGCCTGGTGCTGGAATAATCGTAGGGTGGGTAACTTGTTACCCACGCGTATGTTTAAACCCGTGGGTAAGAAGTTACCCACACCACAACCGGGCGTTTAAAAGGGTTTCAAATCAGGTGTTTTTCTCGCTTGAATCATTGGTCAATTCGACCACATGACCTACATCATAAATAGCAGGATTAAATCCTGAAATACAGCCCTGCCAGATAACTATCGGGTATAATTAACAGCTGTATTTTGAAGCTCATCAAGAGGAAAATTGTAATGGCTTCTACCGGTATTCTTACCATCTGTATAGCAGCATTTATCTTGATCTTCTTACTCCTTTCCCTACTTTCACTCATGATGCGCGGACTCACTTTACTGTTCCCCCTGCCTGAGAAAGAGGACAGCGCCACCATCGCAGCGATCACCGCTGCTTATCACTCAATTTATCCGGACAAAAAAGTCACCAGGATAGAGGAGACTACAAAATGATTTTCACTAGCACACCCAAACAAATCAGGGTCATGTTCACACCTTTCAGAGATGGGCTGCAGAGCTCTTTTGGAGGAAAGGCACGTCTGCAGGACTTTTTGCCAGCGATGGAGGCCTCGGCCAGGGCGGGAATCAGGCATCTTGAGTTTGGTGGTGGGGCACGTTTTCAGGCGCCGATGTTTTATCTTGGTGAAGATCCTTTTGCAACCATGGACAAGATCCGTGCTGCGGTAGGACCGGATTGTGATCTACAGATTCTGACACGTTCGGTATCCGGTGTGACATTGACCACCCAGTCCATCGAGGCCCTGGAACTGCAGGGCAGGCTCATGGCGGGTGCAGGCACGACCTGGGATCGTAATTTTGATTACATGAACGATGTTCGCAATATGATCAATACCGGCAAACCGATCGTTGCTGCCGGAATGCATCATCAGGTTTGTATTGCCTTGATGGGATTGCCTTTCCATTCCGATAAGGTTCACACGGCTGAATTCTATATTGATATCGGTAAACGCATGCTCGAGGGTGATTGCCAGGTAGATTCCATCTGTCTCAAGGATGCCAGTGGCACGACCGACCCAAAGACGATTTACGATACCGCCGTGGGCCTGAAGAAGATCATGCCTCCTGAAATGCCTTTGTGGATGCACACACATGATACGGCCAGTATGGCAGTCGCCTGTTACATGGCGGGTATCGCTGGTGGTGTTGACGGCGTCGATTGTTCCGTACGGCCTATGGCCAGCGGTACTGTACAACCGGATGTACGCTCAATGGCCCATGCCTTGAAAGGCACCGGTTATTCCCTCGATATCGATGCGGATGCCATGCCGGAAATCGAATCTCTGTTGGATGAGGGGATGAAAGACTATGCGTTTAACCCGACCACAACGACTGCAGATGCACGTGTAGTTGGATTCCCAATGCCGGGTGGAGCGATTGGGCCAAATGTTCATATGATGGTCAAAGCCGGCATTATCCATAAATATGGAGACGTGCTTGAAGAGTTTCCGGTCGTGGTTAAATCTGGTGGTGCATGGAGTAGTGTTACACCAGGTAGTCAGTTCTATTGGCTGCAGGCATTTAATAATGTCATGTTCGGACGTTGGGAGAAGATCGAGTCAGGTTATGGCCGTTCCGTTCTCGGATATTTCGGTGAAACACCATTAAAGCCCGATCCTGAAGTCATCAAGATTGCGTCTGAACAATTAAACATGCCAGTGTTTAAAGGTGATCCACTGGAAGCCGCCCCCAACAACATCGAACCTGCCAGGAAGGCACTGGAAGAGCGCAATCTGCCGGTTAACGACCGCAACCTGTTCCTGGTACTTTCCACCATGGTGCCCGGTAAGAAGATGGAGCTCAATGAGGGCATCAAGTTGCTTACAGGCAAGGGCAAGATCGATATCCCCCTGAAGAAGAAGGAAGAGAAGCCTGCACCGGTCGCAATAGCCGTTCCAGTTGCCTCGAGCGCACCGACGGGACCCGTGACATCAACCTGTACCGTCAAGGAAGGTGGCAAGGTACGAACCTTTGTCGTCACCGTTGAACCCAACAACGCCGATACGGAAAATACTGCTACTGCAGCAGCTCCGGCGGCCTCGCAAGGTGGTACACCCGTCTTTTCAGGCTTTGGCGGTGAGGTCGAGGTGATTGATATCCTGGTCAAGGAAGGTGCCGCGGTGAGCAAAGGCATGGTAGTTGCCGCGGTAGAGGCAATGAAAGCCCAGCACGATATCAAGGCCCAGTGTGATGGAACCGTATCGTCCGTGGATGTCAGAATTGGTGACGAAATCGACGCGACGCAAAGCATCCTGACCATTAGCTGACAGGGCGAAAAAAATGGAAGCCTTTGTAGAACTCTATCGGCAGTCAGGCCTGGTCAATATTGGCTGGGACAACATCTTCATGTACATGTTGGCCGGAGGACTGATATTCCTGGCCATCAGGAAACACTATGAACCGTTATTATTGATTCCTATCGGTTTTGGCATACTTCTCGCCAACTTTCCGATGGCGGACATGAGTTCCTATGGTTCAGGCATCATTGGCATGATCTATAGTGGCGGTATCAAGACGGAGTTGTTGCCACCCATTATCTTTTTGGGTGTGGGTACGCTGACCGATTTTCGGCCATTGCTTGGCCGGCCATTGACGTTCCTGTTGGGTGCCGCGGCTCAACTCGGAATTTTCATCGCTGCGCTGGGTGCTGCATACCTGTTTGGTTTCAGCGACCAGGAAGCCGCCAGTGTCGGCATCATCGGTGGTGCTGACGGGCCGACTTCCATCTTTCTCTCTGCACAGCTTGCACCACATCTATTGGGCCCGGTTGCTCTCGCGGCGTATAGTTACATGGCATTGGTGCCGATTATCCAACCGCCTATTATGCGCTTGCTCACTACCAAAAATGAACGCCATATCGAGATGGTGCAAGCTACCCCGGTATCAAAAAGGGCAGTTATCTGGTTTCCCATATGTACCATGGCAATCACCGTACTGGCCGTGCCATCCAGTGCCCCGTTAATCGGTATGCTGATGTTTGGGAACCTGATCCGTGAGAGCGGTGTAACCGATCGATTGAAAAAGACGGCGGGTGGCGCCTTGATCGATATCGTCACACTTTTCCTTGGTGTCTCCGTCGGTGCGACCATGGAAGCGGATCGCTTCCTGGATACTCAGACATTGTCGGTCTTTGCATTGGGTGCTGTTGCTTTTGTCTTCAGCACGGCAGGTGGCATTCTGTTTGCGAAGCTGCTCAACCTGTTTCTGAAGGATGGTCGAAAAATCAATCCTTGTATTGGTGCTGCGGGTGTTTCCGCCGTTCCGATGGCAGCCAGGGTGGTGCAGAAGTTTGTTTCAGATGAAACTGATGGAAAGGTCAATCCACTGATGGCTGCAATGGGCCCTAATGTTGCAGGTGTAATTGGTTCTGCCATGGCCGCTGGTGTTTTCCTTTCATTGCTGAAGTAGAAGGGTTCAAAGATCTTCAGGTTCTCTCGGCAGGTGTTTTTTGCCCGTGAACATAGAGGATATCAAGGTTCCCTGACCGCTGGCATCAGCACGAATCACGGCGATGAGGTGCACCAGTATCAGTAACCAGAGGACATAGGCGCCATAGACATGGATCGCGCCAATGGGTTTCTTGAATTCCTGCAGCTCGGCCAGTTTCTCAGCATCGGTGCCGGTCTTATCGTATGGCCTGATTTCGGAAGGGGAAGTACCTTCAGCAGCGACCTGAATGGCAAAATACTGCCCGAATGGAGGGTAGTAAATGTCAGTTCCTGCGCGTATCAGCCCGGTCGTCATCATGACGATTAATACGGTCATAAGAAGAATTACTGAAAGGCGTCCCTTGGGGTTATGGCCGACAAATGTCTGTGGCTTGTCGGTTGCCAATGAAGCCTGGTAGCTGGCAAGTTCCTTCCTGAAGTTTTTGCCCGGAAATAATGCACTCCAACGGGAATGCCGACCACTGACAAATCCCCAAATAATACGAATTATCAGGTTGGTCGCGAGTACATAACCGACCGTGACATGTAGTTCTTTGAGGCCAATTCCCGCTTCGCGACCACTGATGCCAATCGCACTTTTGTTGAGCATGATCAAGCCCAGAATACTCAACACAATCACACACAGAAAATTAATCCAGTGAAACAAACGGGTGTTCAGATCCCAGGCTTTGTAAATGTTGATTTTGCTGTCAGTCATTGGAACCCCCCCGCCAAATACTCTTCAAAGTAATCCGTCATCATAGTATGCAGGTGCAATTGCGTACCATCTCCTTCTTTAAGGCTGTGGCGCCGGTTCGGATACGACATCAAATCAAATTGTTTATTGTGTTTCACCAGTTCATTGATGAGACGCTCTGAACCCTGATAATGCACGTTATCATCACCAGTGCCGTGTACAAGCAGTAGTTTGCCTTCGAGTTGTGCGGCGAAGTTGATGGGGGAACCTTCATGATACCCATCTTCAAATTGCCCGAGCAAACCGGAGTAGCGCTCCTGGTAGATAGAATCGTAGAGCCGCTGGTCCGGTACCGGTGCTATTGAAATACCAACGTCGTATTGCAGTGGGTAACGGAACATCATATTCAGGGTCATCGAACCACCACCCGAATGACCCCAGATACCGACCCGGTCCGCATCTATGTAACTCCAGCGTTCGGTCATCGCCTCCAGGGCATCGGACTGGTCTCTTGAGGCCAGTACACCGACTGCGCCATATAGCGATCGACGCCACGCCCTTCCACGTGGTGCACGGGTGCCGCGATTATCCACGGTCGCAACGATAAAGCCATGTTGTGTCATCAACATATGCCATAGCTGTTTTGATTCACCCCACTTATCCTGTGCAGTCTGCCCCCAGGGTTCACCGTAGACAAAATTAATGATGGGATATTTCAACTGCGGGTCAAAATCAGGAGGGCGCATGATAAAGCCATCCATTACCAGGCCATCGCGGGCCTTGACCTGGAAGAACTCGGTCTCACCCACGGCGAGGACTTCCAGCTTGTCGCTCAATTCCTGGTTATCTTCGATCATCTGCCTGGTTTTGTGATCAGGTAGTGAGACCAGGCGGGTCTGTGGTGGCTGTTTGAAGGAGGAAAACGTGTGAATGGCCCAGCGTGCATTTTTGGACATCTGGTAGCTGTTGGTACCGCTGTATTCCTGTGGTGTTACTTTTTCCATACCGCCTGAGCCATCCAGTCGGCTGCGGTACAGATAGCGTTGCGTGATGTTCTCCGGTGAGGCGATGAAATACAGCCATCCACCGGCTTCATCAATTGCACTCATACTGGTAATGTCGAACTCACCCGGTGTCAGGTCAATGATGGATTTGTCATCTGCCGATACCAGGTAGATATGCCGCCAGCCACTACGTTCGCTGATCCAGGTAAAAGCATCTGTTTCATTCAGCCAGGTAACATCTTCATAGACTTCCAGAAACTCCTTTTCCTGATCTATCAGCATGGTACTCAGCTCACCACTGCCGGCATCGACGGCATATACATGGTTTGTATCCTGCTTGCGGTTGAGGTGTTGTACCAGTATGTGAGTGCTTTCGTTATTGGCCCATTCCATGCGTGGGATATACATGTCTTTGGCAATACCGGGTAGTTTGGCCCATACCGTTTGTTTGTTTGCCAGCGAAACCACGCCGACACGAGCAGCGGAATTCTCCTCGCCCACCTTGGGGTAGGGGAAACGGGTGACGACCGGGTAGAGGGTGTCGGTATTGTTGATCATCGAAAAATCTTGCGCAGCACTGGTGTCCAACTGCCAATAAGCGATCTTTTTTCCATCAGGACTCCAGCGAAAACCGTCTTTGGTGTGAAACTCTTCTTCATAGACCCAATCAAACAGGCCGTTAATGACGGTTTCGGAGGCATCAGTGGTTAACTGCCCAATCGTGCGGGTTTCCAGTTCCTGTACATAAATATTGTCCTTACGCACATAGGCGACCCGGGTAGCATCCGGTGAAAACTTGGCGAACTGCAAACTGCTTTCTTCGGCCTCATCTCCGCCAAGTTGCCACAGATCGCCACTTTCCACATCAAGTACCCAATAATCGCCACGACTCTTGGTTCGCCACACTTTGACACTATTGGTGTAGACCAACAGCTTGCTGCGGTCTTCCGACCAGATGTAATCATCGAGAGTAAGGGCTTTTTCAGCACCCTCGGGGGTGAGTTGCCCGGCGGAAATCAGGACACTGTGATCCAGTGTAGCCGGATCGTAGAAAATGATGTCTTCAGGCCACTTGATGATTTCGCCCTCTTCATCCCGTTCAGGGTCCACATCCTGATATTCCTCGATGGTTTCCAACGCGGTGTAACCACTACCGTCTTCCAGCCAACGGATCTGACCGGGCTCTTTTGGGTCGTAGGTGTATTCCTTGAAGATTGCGTCGAGGGTTAGCATTTGATCAGCCTCCGGTAATTCTGTCTGTTGGCGACTGGCTTGCTGGGCACAGGCACTGATAAACAAGATGAGCGAGAAAATAGTTAATCTCTTAAAGATGCGGTAAATTTCTTGTGACAAACAAATTCTCCAAAATAGTGGGGTAGCCTGAAACGGGTGGACAATTGTGTCCGATTGAACAACTTGTGTGCAAGAGGTCAGGAAGCGATTTACATATATATCCGAATGGCAATACTACGATACATAGCAAACGTGCCCGTTTTTTCTTGATCAATGCCTATACAACCCATACCCGCCTGCCAATATTGTAGGATAATGATATTGAATAGACTTGCACTCCTGTTGTGTGGCTCAAAAAACCTCTTAACCCCCGGGTTCAGGCGACTGACTTATGAATAGACCTACCTATGCTTCAGTATTATTGCTTTTTTTTACACAGATTGCCCTCGCGCAGGGTCCTGCAGCGCCCGGGGTCATAGTGGCGGAGGCTCAAATGAAATCATTCCCGCTGGCGGTGGAGGCGCTGGGTAATGCCTCCGCCAATGAGGCGGTGGAAATACGTCCGGAGATCACCGCTACACTCACCTCCATTCACTTCGAAGAAGGGCAATTCGTTGAGGCCGGTGATCGCCTGGTGGAACTTGAAAACGTCGAGCCGCTGGCAGACCTTGCCTCAGCGCGTGCAAGCCTGGTGGATTCCCAAAGTCAGTACAAGCGGTCGCAGAAACTATTCAAGACCAATGCCGTGGCTGAGTCCGAACTACAGCAGCTCGAGGCCCGACGGGAAGCTGATCGTGCCGCCGTCGCTGCCGCCGAGGCCCGTGTCGAGGATACCGTGATCAGGGCGCCGTTTTCAGGGCGGCTCGGTCTGCGCAAGGTCAGCGCAGGAAGCCTTGTCAGCCCGGGCACAGTCATCACAACACTGGACGACACGAGCTCCATCAAGCTCGATTTTGACATTCCTGAAATCTTCCTGTCCAGAATTGAAAAAGGGCTGAATGTCATCGCCCGCAGCGCGGCCTGGCCGGACGTGGAATTTGTTGGTCGCGTCAGCGCTATCGATTCGCGTGTTGATCCCATCAGCAGGACAGTCATGGTGCGCTCCCTGATACTTAACGAAGAAGGCCGCTTGCGCGCGGGAATGTTTCTCACTGTGACCTTGCTAAAAGAGAATGTTGAAGCCCTGATGATACCGGAACAGGTACTGGTACCTGAACGTAGCACGCAGTCGGTATTCGTCGTTGCGGCTGACAATACTGTCGAACAACGACTGGTGAAAACCGGTCGCCGCCGTCCGGGTGAAGTGGAGATACTTGAAGGTCTTGAAGCGGGTGACATGGTAATCGCTGAGGGCACGCAAAAAGCCCGCAACGGCCAGGCTGTGACTATTCTGAACGCTCAGGATAGCCGCCAGTGATCATTTCCGATCAGTCGGTCCGGCGACCGGTATTTGCATCGGTCATTTCGTTGTTACTGGTCATCCTGGGCCTGGCCGCGATGATGGATCTGCCGGTACGGCAATACCCAGATGTCGATTCACCGGTGGTTTCCATTGACACACGTTACCGTGGTGCCTCGGCCGAGGTTGTCGAATCCAAGGTCACTCAGATTATTGAAGACCGGGTTGCCGGTATTGAAGGTATCGAAAAGCTGACATCCAGCAGCCGTGACGAGCGTTCGGACATACGCATCGAATTCAATCTGGGCAGGGATATAGATGCTGCCGCAAATGATATTCGGGATCGGGTATCACGCGTGCTGGACCAGTTGCCTTCGGAGGCCGACGCACCGGAAATTGCCAAGGTTGACAGTTCCCGGCAGGCGGTGATGTACCTGAACCTGACATCCGACCGCATGGACGGTCTGGAGATTACGGATTACGCGGAGCGATTCCTCGTGGACCGTTTTTCAACGGTAGCTGGTGTAGCGCGTGTCGGGATTTCAGGTGCGCGTCGTTATGCGATGCGTATCTGGCTTAAACGCCGGGCACTGGCCGCAAGGGGGCTGACTGTCACCGATGTTGAAAGTGCACTGCGATCGGAAAACGTCGAATTACCCGCCGGACGTCTTGAGTCGGTGGAACGGGAATTTACCTTACGTACGGACACCGGTTTTAATACTGAGGACGATTTCCGGAAGCTTGTAATCGGCCGCGGTGTTGAGGGGCAACTGGTACGCCTGGGCGAGGTTGCTACGCGACGGGGACTTCATCGACCGATTGCGCGAAGTTCGCGGACGGTTGCTGCCTGAAGCGGAGCACGAAGACGAGATACGCCAGGAATTCGAGGACTGTAAGACTCGCTGGATTGAGGGAGACGCGTTCGCCTGGGCTTTCAT
>CBDTVF010000107.1:0-9143 GCA_965363775.1 uncultured Gammaproteobacteria bacterium | reverse complement strand
GGCAGAATACTCACATACTGGCCATCCTTGCTGATGATGTAGGTTTTTGAGGTATGTTCAACCAGGTACTCCAGGGCCGAATCGCTTTCTACCTTGATAAAAAAACCACCATACTGGTTGGCAACTTTCTGCACTTCATCGGGAGTACCGGTGATGCCAATGAAACCAGGGTGGAAATAAGTAGCGTAGGCGGTCAGCTTTTCGCCCTGATCTCGTTCCGGATCAATACTGATGAAAATTGGCTGCACGATTTCTAATTCTTCTGGTGTCAACTGCTTCAGTGCGGAGGCGATGATGGTGAGCGTGGTCGGGCACACATCAGGACAAGAAGCAAAACCGAAATACATCACCACAAGTTTGCCATGAAAGTCACTTAGTCTTACCGGTTTGTCACCCTCAAACAGAGTAAAGTCACCGCCAAAACTACCCTCCGTCACTTTTACTGTTGTGTAGCCGTCAGCGCTGATTTCAAGGTCAGGGCTGGATTCCGGCAGGTAATGCTGCGCAATGCCGATGCCCAGGGCAAATGCTAGCAAGCCAATGAAGATGATGGTTTTTTTCATTTGTGTGCTATTTGCTTAAAGTGCCAACCAGGGCTTCAACCGTTTTTTGTGAATTGTCGGAAAATGTCAGTGTCAGGGTCTCAGCTGTGCCTGCTTTCATTTCTTTCTCAAGTCCTATCAGCATAATGTGATAGCTACCAGGTTTCAGTTCAGCAGAGCCGTTGGCCGGGATGTCGATTTGACTGACCTTACGCATCCGCATCATGCCCTCATTCATACTGGTTTCATGAATTTCCACTACGTTTGCGCCGCTGAAACTGACAGAAGTCAGGGCATAAGCTGTTTCTGAGTTATTAACAAGCGTCATGAAGGCTCCACTGACCGTTTGTCCCGGTGCTGTGGCTCGGATTCTGGGCTTACTTACAGTGATAAGCCCGGCAGCATTTGTGGAAACGATAGCGGTGGTGGGTGGTTGACTATTATTTGCCGTTTCCGTGCTGTTGTCGCAGGCGTAAAGACCAATGGTCGTCGTGAGTAGAATTGCTGGCATCATGGCGCGCAAAATTGGGTTCATTCTAAATTCTCGGTGTCATTATCAGTAGTAGCTTAACGAGTTTCCGGGGTTTTTGCATGCAATCCGACTAAAAAATTATCCCTGTGAAAGGTGGGTCTAACTGTGTTTTGGTGAGATAATAAAACCACCTGCATTAAGCCCTGAGAACCATGTGAAAGCGATTGTTGCCCTTTGTGTTTTAGCGATTGTATCGTTCCTCAATGCAGATGCATCCTGGGGCCAGGATAAAGAGGTTTCAGCAAGCGCTGTTTTTGAGCGGCCGGTTGTCGTCAACATAAAAGCTGACATCGATTTTAGTGCCAGAGGAAGTTTCAAATCACTACAGAATATTTCTGTTGATGCCGGAAAACTCTTTCTATCCGATATCAACAAGACGGGTAGCATGGTGTCAAACCCGGTCATTGCGTCAAGATCTTTTTCTTATCTCGGTCTTAGTTGGAGCAGGCCTCCGGGTGACCCGCAACCGCAGATTTCCGTTCGGTATTCAACCAATGGAGAAGGATGGTCACCCTGGAGTAGGGTGGTCGTTGACGATCACCTTACCGACCTGTCTTCGAATCAATTCTATGCAAACCTTCTGAGTGTTCCTGACGGAACCAACCAGATTCAATTCTCAGTGAATTTTTCCAAACAGAAACACGCTTCCACTACTCCTTTGCTGTCTGCCTTTTCGCTTAATTATATAGATCCGGGTGTGACATTTGCTGCGCAAGCAGAACAGACACAAGTTGCGGCACCGCAAATGCTGTCGCGGACAGACTGGGGCTGCCCCGAAGGTGAGGAATCACCACGCTGGAAACCTCTTGAGACGGCTGTTACACATTTGATTGTGCACCATACAGTGACATCGAACTCATCCGCCGACTGGCCTGCAGCGGTGCGTTCCATCTGGAGTTACCATACCGAAACCCGTGGCTGGGGAGATATCGGCTATAACTTTTTAATCGATCCGCTGGGTACGATCTACCGCGGTCGTGCAGGAGGCGACAACATAAAGGGTGCACATTTCTCATGTCAGAACAACGGCACCCAGGGCATCGCATTGCTCGGAGATTATACTGCAACCTTACCCACCGAAGAGGCTCAGAAAAGTCTCGAAGATCTGCTTGCCTGGTTAGCATCCCGTGAAGGGCTTGATCCTGTGACGGTCTCGTATCACGGCGGAACGCAGTTGGACCTTTTCAATATATCTGGCCACCGTGACGGAAATCCTTCTTCAACCACCTGTTCCACCACCGCATGTCCGGGGGATACCTTCTATCCCTACCTCTCTCAGATACGTGACAATGTCAACTCACTCATCGTCAATGCGGCCCAACAGTCGGTGAACCAGTCATCTTCACTGATCGCTGCTTTCAGTGGTGATGACCAGAAAAGCCACGAGTGCTTTGGGGTGGTTGAAATCAATGGCGAGATACTGGCCAATGTCCACACAGCCGCGCATGGTTGTGAATTACACAAATTGGACGATCAGGGCGACTCTCAACTATTGGCAGATATCAATCCCGGCTCCGCTGGTTATACCTATGTTGAAAACTCACCACATCTCGGAGATGATTTTGGTCTGTCCCCTGCTGTTCAAGGGTGGTTCTATTTTGTTGCCAATGATGGCACCAATGGTCGGGAGTTATGGCGTACTGATGGAAGCAGCGTCACCAGGGTGGGCTCAGGTGATGAGTGGTCAGAATTTGCGGTAGTACGTAATCAAAGCATACTTAATGGTCGATTATATCTGTCAGTTTATTCCCGGGTCGACGGTGATTTGGTTTACTCAACCGATGGTTCCAGCCTGCAATTGGAGCCCGGGCTTTTGCCTGGTGGTTTAAGCCGCAGTGAAATAATCGGTACGTTTCATGACAAGTTATTGCTCTGGGGCGAAGAAGACGAGCATGGGCGCGAGCCATGGTTATATGATGGTAGTCAATACCAACTGCTGGGCGATCTGACTGAAGGGCCAGAAAGCTCACTGAGCAATCGAACAAGCTACATAAACTTTAATGACTTTTGGTTGTTTGATGCGCTGAAAACTGATTCACAGGGTGATGAGGTCCGAGCTTATACTAAGACCAATGGCGTCACCTATCAGGACATTACTCACGACGGATCATGGTACTCCGATTACAGCGAAGCAGTGACACAAGCTGTCATCAGGGCTCGAAATGCGCATTACCTGGTGCAAAGTATTTACTCCCCCCTGGCAAGTCCAGCGCCTACCCATGTTGCAAGCCGGGTACTACGTGTCAATGATGAATCCAGTGCAGCCTATAAATTGGGCGACATGTTTGGTTTTTATAACAAATTCTCAGTTGCAGTTTTGGGCAATGACGCATTGGTATTAAGGGAGAATCGTTTGTTTCGCCTGGGTGAAATCACAGCTGAGGAAATTGAGTTGAATATTCCATCAGACTGGCAAAACTCAGAGTTCGAGTTTGTCGGCTCCAGCCTGTATTTCGACTATGCCTATGTCAAAGAAACGGATGATCAAGACATATCCCGGGTCTGGGTTTGGAATAGTCAGGAGTCTGGTTTGTTAATGACCACTGATGAAAAAGTGATCAGCAGCGCCGATCATTTTCGTCATATTGGCGACGATATTTATTTCTACGGGGAAGATGACATAAATGGAAGAGCACTCAGGAAGATTTCCGATACAGTAATCAAACCAATTCCCCGTCTCGGTGCAATCACTGGTTCCTGGTACGATCCGGCTACATCAGGTCAGGGTTTCGTCTTACACCCCGTCGATGATGAGCTCGTTGTCTTCAGTTTCTATGGCTTCGAAGATAGTGGAAAACCACTGTGGTTGACCGGTGTCAGTGAAGATCCACTCGAGACCGGTAATTCGACGCAATTCAAAATGTACATTAACTCTGGTGGTGATTTTGGCTCATTTAGTCCGGATCAAATCTCCGAAGAAGAATGGGGAACAATGACCGTCAAATTCAATTCCTGTAGTAGGGCCACTGCCGAACTGGAAGGACAAAGTGGACGTCAGACTATGAATCTCATTCGACTGGCCCGTTTGGAAGGAATGGAATGTGACAAGAAAATTCCGCCAGGGCCTGAAATGGCTGCTATTACCGGGAGTTGGTACGACCCGGCCACTTCGGGTCAGGGTTTTGTTCTTCATCCGATCAACGATGAGCAAATAGTGGTTTCATTTTATGGTTACAAGTACGATTCTGAACGGCTCTGGCTCACCGGTTTGTTTAGCGGCCAGGTAGCCATGGGTGAATCGATGGTTCTGGATATGATATTTGCGACTGGTGGGAATTTTGGTACCTTCCATGACAGTGATATCACCGAGATCACCTGGGGCACGCTGACCATCAAATTTGACGATTGCAATAATGCCACAGCAATTCTTGATGGTCTTGACGGAGAGCAAACCCTGAACATGGTCAAGCTTGCAGGGCTTCAGGGTTCAGGCTTATTTTGTAAGTCTGATGTGAGCGAGATCAAAACAGGCGTTGATTGAGTTGCTGTTTCCAGATCAAAAACGGAGTTCTCAGATTATTCCATATCCAGTGTTTTCTGGATAAGTAGCTTTTATACCTTTTATACTTCACTGCTCAAAATGATGGGCAATCCAGGATTATGAGCAACTTTAGCTTAGACTTTTCTACTGACGAAGACTTTCGCCCACTGGCAGCACGAATGCGTCCTGTTACTGTGGACCAATTTTGCGGTCAGCAACATATACTTGGCCCGAATAAGCCATTGCGCCGGGCTTTGGAAGCTGGCCATATTCATTCCATGATTTTATGGGGACCGCCCGGAACCGGTAAAACTACACTTGCTGAGGTGGCTGCTAACTATGCAAATGCAGAAGTAGAACGAATTTCTGCGGTAACCTCTGGTGTGAAAGATATCCGTCTTGCGATTGAAAAAGCCCGTGAACACAAAATGTCTGGCCGTAAAACCATCTTGTTTGTAGACGAGGTGCATCGTTTTAATAAAAGTCAGCAAGATGCCTTCTTGCCTCATATTGAAGATGGTACCGTCACCTTTATTGGCGCGACCACAGAAAACCCGTCTTTTGAATTAAACAATGCACTATTGTCCCGGGCGCGGGTGTATAAACTAACGTCATTGGCCTCGGCCGATATTCTTCATGTATTAAACCAGGCCATTGAGGATTCCGAACGTGGTTTGGGTAACATAGCAGCGACATTTGAAGTGAAAACCCTGGATAGGCTTGTTGATCTCGTCAATGGTGATGCTCGGGTGGCACTGAACTACTTAGAGCTTATCTATGATTTAGCAGAAGAGAACGAGCAAGGTGCGAAAGTTATTACACTGGCGTTATTGGCCGAAGTTGCTGGTGAGAAAGTTGCCCGTTTCGATAATAAGGGGGACATGTGGTACGACTTGATTTCAGCTGTACATAAATCGATTCGTGGCTCTAACCCTGATGCGGCGCTGTATTGGTCGGCTCGAATGATTGCCGCGGGCTGCGATCCTTTGTATATCGTGCGTCGTTTATTGGCGATCGCTTCAGAAGATATTGGCAATGCCGACCCAAGAGCGATGCAGATTGCGATCTCAGCATGGGACTGCTTTACTCGAATAGGGCCTGCTGAAGGTGAGCGCGCCATTGCACAGGCGGTTGTTTATTTGGCCTGCGCACCGAAAAGTAACGCTGTTTATACTGCCTGGAAGCAAGCGCTTGGCGATGCGCACAACCAACCTGACTATGACGTACCGCACCACTTACGTAATGCTCCAACGAATTTGATGAAAGATTTAGGCTATGGTGCCGGGTATCGATACGCGCATGATGAGCCAGAAGCTTATGCCGCCGGGGAGAACTATCTGCCACCTGAAATGGCGCAAACCCGTTACTATCAACCCAGCAATCGCGGTTTAGAAGGGAAAATTCGTGACAAACTGGAATATTTGGCTGATTTGGATGTAAAAAGCCAAAAAAAGCGCCATCAAAAATAGTGCTTTTTTGAGTATCTTTTTAGCCATTTTTCTCCACCAGTCGTCCGTTATTTGGCCGATAAAATTGAACGTCAATATCATGGATATCGAGGGCGAGGGCCGGTTCTTACCAACCTTGTACCCATCCATCAGTGGTTGCCTTGCGGCGTTCAACCAAATGAAAGTGTTTGTAGAAATTCATCAAGTCGGTACCTCACAGCGGAAGACCTCATACTTTCCGTTGGCCCCTCTTTTGATTTCATCCGGATAGACAAACGTAAAACTGAATTCATGGCACCAGCCCTTGTTGAAATAGTCCGCCAGGGCGGTTTCTTCATCTGCCGTTAAAGGGCGGCCGACCACGAGTCGGGCTTCGATCAGTTCGGTGGTTTTCTGGACCAGTTGGAAATGCTTGATCGGCAGGTCATTTAGCAGCGGGCCAGTCGAGAGGTTGGGCATGATGCGTTCGCCGTTGGGCAGAACCGCCGTGTTGCGCACACGACCGATAATGCGCTTTAGCACAGGCAGACCACGGCCACAGGCGCAGGGTTCTCCCACCTCTGCCATATCGCCATTTTCGTAGCGCAGTGTCGGGGTGGCGAAATTGTTGAGGGATGAGATCACGGTTTTACCGACCTCACCCGGTTTACAGGGGGTATTATCCGGGTGCAGAACTTCAATCAAAGAGCATTCCGACTGCATATGGTAGTGGGGAAATACAGGGCATTGCAGGGCTAGAGTACCAAATTCCATGGCACTGTAATTATCCGTAACCTGCACATTCCACTGGCGCTGGCACCGTTCCCGCAATTCCGGATAGAGAATCTCACCCAAGGTGCGCACCGCCTTTAAGTTGGCAGGCTGATAGCTCTGTTCCCGCGACAAATAAAGTAGTTCTTTCAGTACGGACGGGTGAATTATGATATAGGCTGGATTTTCCTCTTTCATGATCTCCAGCAAGGCACTGGCCGGTTGCGCCATGCTGACCGTGACGCTTTCCCCGTACTTGACCACTGGCCCCGAGGCGGGAGCAACACGTTTGGTGGACTCCCCCGGTTCCATTGTCCGGAAGGCCAGAGATTTTTGTGAAAAGTCCCGCCGGTGCCACAGGTTGAAGCGCAACCTCATAGCCGTTTCGTACATGGCCATCACTTGCGTGCCTCTCAGTGTTAGGGGCTGGCCGGTGGAACCTGAAGTGCTAATATGGATGATTGCACCATGGCTGGCAGGTACTGCGGTCGAATTGATGCTGTCGCCCGCATCCTGGAATTCACTGCGGGTCAAAATAGGAATTTGCTGGAAAGTCGAGAGGCTCAAGCTCCGTTCCGCCGAATGCGCCAACGCGGCTTCAAGCCGATGCCTGTAGAATGGCGTCGTCTTTGCCGCATGGGCCATCACACTGCGGAGTTGGGCCATTTGATAGAACAATATCTGTTTCGGTTCCCACCATTGGGATATTTCGAACTGCACCTGCATGGGCAAGTGCGCGGGTATGCCCCCGGTGAGGATTGGTGGCCAAAGAATTCCCTCTATCCCAGGCGGAGGCTTGGGGGATGTTGCTGCTGGCGTCTCACCCATTGGTTTGCCCGGCGGTTTGCGCTTGACGACAACAGGCGACTTTTTTTGCTTACGCCTTGATTTACGATTTCTGGCCATAGGGTTTGTTCTGATTTTATTTGTTGCGAGCAAGGTTACAAGAATTTTGCCGGATCGTCCGATCAATTCATATAGGGAGGCTTTAATTATTTTCAGTTAAGCTTGACTCCTTGATTGGAATTCTTCCGGAACAGCCCTGGAACACCAACCCGCCTACTGAATGACATCACGCTCGTCCTGCGCTCTTGAAGGAATCTGTTGGCCCGGATGAAGAGCAGGAGCAGGATCGGGATTTGCTGCGTTCGCGGCAGAAAGTATTGCAGCTGCGTAAACACCTGCAAGCCGTGTTACGGCGTAGCGGTCTGCATTATAAAGCTGAAACCGGTCACAAAAGCCACTGGACCAAGGTCCATTTTTTCCGGCTGGCACGAACCATTGATGGTTGGTCGGGCAGCCTCAAAGTCAATCTGGAATTGCTGTTACGTCAACTCAAGGGGTTCAATGAAGTCCTGATCGAGTATGGCTAGCAAATTGACGAACTGGCCAGTTCATCGCGCTACCAACAAGCCGTTCACTCACTGACCTGTTATAAAGGTATCAAGAATATCTTTGCATTGACAATGATTGCGGAAATCGGTGATATCAAGCGTTTTTCCCACCCCAGGAAACTGGTGTCCTGGATAGGTATGGATATCCGGGAGTATTCTTCCGGTGGTAAACACAATCGTATGGGTATTACCAAGCATGGAAATCGCTATTTACGCACGGCGTTCATTGAAGCCAACCAGCGTGGTTATCGCACCTCGAGAATCGGCAAAGATGTCAAGGCCAGGCGTAAACGGACAAATCTTAATGCGTTAACCAGCACGCGAATACGAGGATGTTAGTCCACGGTCAAAACACCCTCTGTGATCAGACAGCAATATTCAGGTTGACATAGGGGGCGTCTATACGAGGATGGCGCGTGATGAGTGGGAATGGCTCGATCATATTCCCAAGGTCAAAATGTACCCCGAACCCAAAAAACGTGTGAGATGGATAACTCGTGAAGAATCGGCACGGCTTCTAATGGAGCTGGGTGGCTGGTCTTGCATAGAGATGATTTTGCGTTACGCGCATCTGGGAGGAGAGCACTTAAAACATGCTGCCAAACGGATCGAGTACACAAAAAGTACACAGTCAGTAAGTGTTGGTAAGTTAAGGTTGGTCGTAAGTAATTGAGAATAATGGTGGCCAGAGGTGGAATCGAACCACCGACACGCGGATTTTCAAAATGAATGATCAATTTTTAATGATATATTAATCAGTCGCTTACGGTGTTTGTCCATTAACAAAGTGCCAGTAAACGCTAGTAAACGCCCGTAAATAGCAGGCGGTAGTGCACAATTTGTTCACAGTGCAACTTAACATTGTGTTTCTCTAAGTGTCAGCTTTTCATCAGTAAGCGGACTCTCAAAACGTGTCTTGTGCGCGTCTCCAAAAAAACCACCAACGCCAACATTGAGAACAACAGGATCAAGCTCCATGCTGGCAAGGTCGGGACC
>CBDTVF010000106.1:0-9149 GCA_965363775.1 uncultured Gammaproteobacteria bacterium | reverse complement strand
TGGTCGCCATTGCTGGCCATGTGGATGAATCTCCCCGATGAAGGTTTGCCAATTTTGATAGAATCGCTGGTCATTGGCACCCCCATACTCAGCCTGATCGGCGCTATTGGTGGTGCGTTAACCGTGAGTCTGAAACGAGGTGGCCAATTATTATCACTGCTTGTGTTCCCCTTATATGTGCCATTGCTGATCCTGGCGACCAGTGCCGTGGGCGCCGCCGTTGTCGATTTGCCATACACCGGCCAGCTTGGTCTGATGGTCTCCGGGCTGATCGTGGCACTGACACTGGCACCTTTCGCAACCGCTGCTGCGTTGAAATTGAGTCTTAGTTAAGGAATCTGATGAACCCTATCGTATTATTTTTTCATAAGACCGGGTCACCACCCTGGTTTTATCGTTTTAGCGGATATTTGATCCCTTGGCTGTGGGCGGCATTCCTTGTAATCACTGCCATCGCACTTTATCTCGGTTTTTTCCATGCCCCGGTGGATTATCAGCAAGGTGCAACGGTGCGCATTATGTACCTGCATGTGCCGGCAGCGTGGATGTCAATGATGATCTACGGGCTGATGGCGATCATGGGCTTCATCGCCCTGGTATGGCGTATCCGCATTATGGAAGTCCTGGTGATAGCCAGCGCACCGGTTGGGGCCGCATTTACGATGATGGCACTCATGACCGGTTCCTTGTGGGGGCGCCCGATGTGGGGAACATACTGGGTATGGGATGCACGACTGACCTCAGAGCTGGTGTTGCTGTTTCTTTATTTTGGCGTCATCGCCCTTTACAACTCCTTTGACGAGCCACGCAAAGCAGCACGGGCCGCCTCACTGATGTCGATTGTTGGTGCCGTCAATCTACCTATTATTTATTTCTCGGTTGAGTGGTGGAATACTCTGCACCAGGGCAGCAGTTTCGGCGGCGAAGGCCCTGGCATACACCCCGATATGCTGTTGCCTCTGTTGCTGATGGCCATCTCTACCAAGTTCTTCTACGGCGCAAATATGCTCAGCCGGGCAAGACTCATATTATTAAAACAGGACCACCGCAAACGCTGGGTTCAGGATCTGTTATCACAGGAGAAGCCCTGAATGTCTTACACACCATTTATTATGGCTGCATACCTGCTCAGCACCGCAGTGCTGCTCTGGGCGGCATTCGCGCCCGTGTTTAAAAAACGCAATCTCCTAAGACAATTAAAAGCCCGCCAGGCACGCATGGATAAAGCACAATGACCCCAACACGTAAACGCAGATTGATCGCTACAGTGATTATCGTCCTCGGTGTCGGAGCGGCCGCAGCAGTGGCCATGAGAGCTCTGAATGAGAATATGCTGTTTTTTGTCAGCCCCACCGATGTTGAAGAACAGGCACTGCCGGCAGGAAAAAAATTCCGGCTGGGTGGACTGGTTGCGGGGGGTAGCGTAAGCCGTGCAAGCGATAGCCTCGCCGTGACTTTTGTCGTCACCGATGGGCCCCACTCCGTTGATGTCAGGTACGACGGCATACTGCCGGATCTGTTCCGTGAAGGCCAGGGCATCATCGCGATTGGTGAGTTGAGCCCTGACGGTCATTTTGAAGCTGCAGACGTACTGGCCAAGCATGATGAAAACTACATGCCGCCCGAAGTAGCTGACGCACTTGAAAAGTCAGGTCACACGGTGGCAGAGCAATGACCGTTGAATTAGGACAGATTTCCTTAATGGCGGCCTTGCTGACCGCATTAACCCTTGGTCTGCTGCCGATGATTGGCAGCTATACCGGAAACCGGCGACTAATGGCAGTTTCAACGACTGCGGCTCTGATTCAATGCCTGCTTTTGTTTATTTCCTTTGGAATTTTGACATCGGCATTCGTTATGCAGGATTTTTCTGTCGAGTATGTGGCCCGTAACAGCAATTCATTGTTGCCCATGAGTTACCGCTATTCAGCAGTCTGGAGCGCTCACGAAGGCTCATTACTGTTATGGGAATTGATACTCTGCTTGTGGATTGCCGCTGTTGCACTATTCAGTAAAAGACTCCCTGAAGTTTTCAGGGCCAGGGTACTCGCCGTGCTGGGTTGGGTTTCAGTAGGTTTTCTGCTGTTCATCCTGCTCACATCCAATCCTTTCGGACGGTTGATCCCCTCGGCGGTTGAAGGCATGGATCTGAACCCCCTGTTACAGGACTTCGGTCTGATCATTCATCCCCCGATGCTCTACATGGGTTATGTAGGGTTTTCTGTTGCCTTTGCATTTGCCGTCGCAGCGTTGCTGGGTGGTAATGTCACCCGTGACTGGGTGCGCTGGTCACGTCCCTGGACACTCGTCGCCTGGGCATTCCTGACCATCGGTATCGCTTTGGGCAGTTGGTGGGCCTACTACGAACTGGGCTGGGGTGGCTATTGGTTCTGGGATCCGGTAGAAAACGCATCCTTCATGCCCTGGTTGGTGGGAACAGCTTTAATCCATTCGCAGGCTGTGACCGAAAAACGTGGCGCATTCGGCAACTGGACTTTACTGCTTGCACTTTCAGCATTTTCACTAAGCCTGCTGGGAACTTTCCTGGTGCGTTCCGGTGTGCTGACCTCGGTACATGCATTTGCATCGGATCCGACCCGTGGCATTTTCATCCTGGTCTACCTGGCAGTCGTGGTTGGTGGTTCTTTAACACTGTACGCAGCGCGTGCACCGAAGATGATCCAGGGTGGTGGTTTTGCCGGACTTTCCCGCGAAACATTTTTGCTTATAAATAACCTGGTATTTGCCGTATTGGCGGCGATGGTACTCACTGGCACGTTATATCCATTGCTTATTGATGCACTGGGTGCCGGTAAGATATCGGTTGGTCCTCCTTACTTTGGTCTATTGTTTTCCTGGTTGCTGGTTCCAATGGTTCTGGCATTACCCATCGGAATTCACAGCAGGTGGCAAGAGGACAGTCCCGGCAGATTGGCCGGCAAACTTCGCGCGCCGCTTCTGCTGTCAGTGGTCGTTGGAGCAAGTGCCTGGTTCATGAAACAGGAAATGGGCCTGATATCCGCCATCGGTATCACCGGTGGTGCCTGGGTAATTTTGGCTAGCCTGTTTTATGTGGGCCAACTGCTGAAAAAGAAGAACAGCCTGATAATACCTGGCAGTGTGCTCGCCATGACACTCGCTCATGCAGGATTAGGTGTTTTTCTGATTGGCCTCAGCGTGACCAGTTCACTGTCCAGTGAAAAACATTTACGCATGGAAGTCGGTGATAAATACGAAATGTCTGGTTATACCTTTGAGTTTACCGGTATCAGCAAGGTTCAGGGCGCAAATTATATGGCTGATGAAGGAGAGTTCATCATTACCAAAGGTGGCCGTGAAATCTCCCGGCTCCACCCTCAGAAACGTCAATATGCCCAACGCGGTAGCACCATGACAGAGGCTGCAATCGATCCTGGCCTGATGAGGGATCTGTACGTATCACTGGGTGAACCCCTGGATCAAAGTGGTCAGGCATGGGCAGTGCGTGTTTACCATAAGCCTTTCATACGCTGGATCTGGCTCGGTGCGATACTGATAACAGCTGGCGGATTGCTTGCTGCTGGAAACAAACGTTATCGACGCAAGGTGGCTGTCAAAAAGCCTGTACAAGCAACTTCTAAAGAAGCAACAGCGTGAACAGTCGCATTGTCCCTTTGCTGGGATTCATTGTACTGGTCGTTCTGCTCGTCGTCGGATTGAGAATAGCCGATCACAAGACAGAGCTTCCGTCACCCCTGATTGACAAACCTGCGCCTGCATTTGACTTGCCGGTTCTAGCCAGTCCGGGTCAAACGATGTCGAGAGAATCTCTTCTCGGCAAATTTTACCTGGTTAATTTCTGGGGTAGCTGGTGTGTCACCTGCCGGGCGGAACACCCGGTCGTGACTGAATTGGCCAAACTCAATGCAGTGTACATTGTCGGTATGAATTTTCGTGATGACGAAACGGATGCTGTTAACTGGCTGCGACGCTGGGGTGATCCCTATGATGTCAGCCTGGTCGATGCCGATGGCAGCGTCAGTGTTGATTTTGGTGTTTACGCTGCACCCGAGACATTTCTTGTCGACCCGTCAGGCACCATTGTTTTTAAACATCTTGGCCAACTGACCTGGGATATTGTGCAAACTGAAATCATTCCACGTCTCGCTAATATGGAGTCCGGTAGCTGATGAACACAGGCAAACTACTTATTTTGTTGCTGACTTTAATCATGTCTGCTTCTGTGCTGGCGCAAGTCCCACCCACGCCGGAACCGTTGGTATTTATGACCCAGGAGCAGGAAGATCGATTTAACGAACTAACCATGGAATTACGCTGTACGGTTTGTCAAAACCAGAACCTGGCCGATTCGGATGCAACACTGGCTCATGATTTGCGTCGCAAGGTGCATGAAATGTTGCTGATGGGAAAGACTGATGACGAGATCAAAAAATACATGGTGGATCGATATGGAGATTTCGTGCTGTACCGGCCACCCGTACAACAAAATACTTACCTGTTGTGGTTGGCACCGTTGGTCATGTTGTTGATTGGTGCGTTGATCCTGCGAAGCAATATTAAGAAACGTAAGTCTTTGCTTGATGCTGGTTCCAACGAAGACCAACAAGACTCAAACCAATAACCGATCATTCACCCAAGAGAATAAAGAATGAATTTCTGGATTTATGCTATTGCCCTGCTTGCCATTTCCGCTGCTATCGTCAGCTGGCCACTTGTTGCCGGTTCTGCCCGGGATAAAATCACAGCCTTGTTTATATTCCTGATGGTACCTTTGGCTGGAATTCTGATGTATCAGAGCATCGGCACCCCTGAGGCCATCAATCTGCAGGCTGTAAAACCGGTACCACAATCATCTCAGCAACAAGTAGCCCACTCTGAGCAGCAAGGCCAGATGGACGAGCTTGTGGCCTCTCTGCAACAAAGAATGGCTCAGAACCCTGATGATCCGGATGGCTGGTTAATCCTTGGACGCAGTCTCAAGACAATGCAGCGTTACGCTGAGGCTGAGACCGCTTTCCAGAACGCTTACCGCTTACTGCCCGACAACCCCATGGTGATGGTTGAATTGGCCGAAGCAAACCTGTTTGCATCCGGCAGTCAGGAAATCAGCCCGCAATCACAGCAACTAATCGAGTCTGCACTGGCCATTGATCCGCAACTGCAAAAGGGTTTGTGGTTGATGGGTATGATCTCTGCCCAGAATGGCGACGATGCACAGGCGGTCACTTATTGGCAACGTCTGTTAGAACAACTTGACCCTGCTTCAGGTCCTGCCAGTTCAGTGACCCAGCAGATTCAGATGGCCCAGGTCAGAATGGGAGAAGCAAGTCCGGCAACCATGGTAGCGGGATCGACAGTTACTGATCCTGTTACTGAGAAAGCTACCGTTACCGAAGCTGTAGTAGCTGAACCCGTTGCTACCCCGCCTGCCGCTGCAGGTTTTAATATTCCTGTGACGCTTACCATTGCCGACGACCTGGCTGGTTCAGTACCCGGCAATGGGGCACTGTTTATATTTATACACCCTGCTGGCGGCGCGGGTATGCCATTGGCAGTCAAACGTCTTGCTCCACGGGGATTCCCCATGTCGCTGAACTTCACTGACGCAGATCTCTTGCAGCCGGGTATGTCTCTGGAGGATTTTGAGAAATTGGACATCAGTGCACGTATTTCTGCCGGCGGTATTGCCAATTCAGGATCCGGTGACATCCAGGCCAATAAAATTACAATAGACACAAAAGCTGTGACAACAATTGCACTACACCTTGATCAGCGTGTACCTTAGGAGTACCTAAACCGACAGATCAGGGACAGGCCCATGAGACCTTTGCTGTTAGTTGCAATATTTTTGGCCTCGATAAACAGTTCATTTGCCCAGGACAAGTCAGTTGAATTCACGACTATTCAACTTTCTGACACGATTTACATGCTCAAGGGGCGCGGCGGTAATGTAGGCATTTCCACTGGAAAGGACGGACTGTACATCATTGATGACCAGGTCAGACCTATAACCACCCAATTATTACAGGCCATAAGAAAGATCAGCAACAAGCCGATCAAGTTCGTCATCAATACGCATTATCACGCCGACCACACCGGTGGTAACGAGGCCATTGGCAGTGCCGGTGCCGTCATAATCGCGCATGACAATATCCGTAAAAGAATGACCACTCAACAGGTCAGCATTTTTATGAACAACACCACACCACCCTATGCAAAAAATGCTTTGCCAGTGGTGACTTTCAATGACCGGATGACATTACACTTTAACGGTGAGTCCGCAACCGCATATCATGTTGCCCACGGACATACCGATGGTGACAGCATCATTCATTTCCCCGTCAGTAACGTTGTTCATATGGGTGATATGTATTTCAACGACCAGTATCCCTACGTTGATCTCGATGCAGGCGGCTCCATGGAAGGCCTTGTAGAGGCCGCGGATCTTGCATTATCCATGGCGGATGAATCCACACGTATCATTCCGGGTCATGGGCCGTTGGCAATGACCGAAGACCTGAAGAGCTATCGGGATTTCCTGATAAAAGCCAGCGCCAACGTGCAGGAACTGATAGACCAGGACATGAACCTGCAACAGATTATTGCAGCCGAGCCCACCAAAGAATGGGATGAAACATTGGGGAAGGTCTGGATAAAGCCTGCGCAGTTTGTAACCTTCATTTACAACAGCCTGGAGGAAATCCATCACTACACCCCTCCCCCGGCAACTGAAACTGAGAAAGAATAGCCACGTCTTTACCTGCCTGTAAAACTAAGCAGGTAACCGGGAAACCCTGAAGGCCTGTGTGATTTGCGCGGGTACAACTACAGAAAATAGCGACTGATCGCGTTGTATATACTTCTGTTCAAATGGCGAAATACCATTTTCTGGATAAAATCTCTCTCGCCTGATGTCCGCACTGGTTGCCAAATTCACCGCCCGCGCAAACTCCAGTGCATATATTTCCCAGTTGCAACGCATTTCTATCTCACCACCCAATGACAACAAATGTGGAAAAACTGGATGCCCATGCCAGCGCCGCTTTAAGTGCCCTGGCTTGGGCCATGGATTGGGATAGAACAGAAAGTGTCGTTCCGGTGTATGCCCATCATTAAATAACAAACGCCAGAAAGTGCTTAGTTCCGCTCTAAGCAGGATGCAGTTTCCGTTTCTTGAAAACCCTGAACTAACACCACTTTTGGCAAGACGTGCACGAGACTGGTCCACGCCTATCACGATATGCCGGGGGAACAATTCAGCCAGTCTTTGAGTACTGCTTCCCGTACCACAGCCAGAGTCCAGAATGATGGACTCGTCCCCGGACAAAATACCTTCGTTTTTCAATTGACGATAGACATCGGTACTCGGAGGATGGAAAGGTTGCGCCCATGGTTTTTCAAGGTGCCGGCGCACATACCTTTCCAGCTGTGGATGAATACCCGTCTGGCTGCTGGTGACGAGTCCGGATTCATCGATATTCTGACGGGTTTCAGGTTTTTTCAATGTAATTTTCTGTGCACATTCCTGTGGCTCTAAGGCTTTCATTGTCGTTACTTTAGCACTCAATCTGACACCCTTGACGGTATTTGATCTTATCTCGAAAACTACGCTTGAAATATTTGATCTTTAGGATCATTAGGATGATCACTGAAGGGGTCTGTGATGAAAAATGAAGATATTCCTGTCATCTGAAAAATTCCGCTTTTTTCTAAATTGATAGATATTGACCCCAGCTTTGCACACGCGATGGTGACGGAACTCGCAAAGAGGTATCGAACTGAAATCAAGGCTTTCAAAGAGCTAAGACTCCGCAGTGGCATAGAGCGACTGGCAAGCTCAAACGACAAATTTCAAATCATGTTGTTGATCCTGACTTTGGGTTTTTCCAACTATTTTGGTTTGCCTACAAAAAAAAAGCTGCGACGGATAAATGATATATTGATCCAGATCAGTCAGGTTTTGGCTAAGTCAGAATTATAATTGTTTAATAATGTTCATTATTTTTGTTATTACTTATTTTCAACTCATAAACATAAAGCGAACACCCCTTTACTATAAATGGCGTACTGAGAGATGCTAAACAATAAGAAGATTGTCGTTGTAATGCCTGCATATAATGCTGCAACCACTCTCGAAAAAACTTACCGGGAAATCCCTCACGACATCGTCGATGATGTGATCCTGGTCGATGACAAGAGCAGTGACAATACGCCCGAGGTGGCCAAAAATCTGGGTATAACGCACGTCATTACTCATGAGAAGAATACCGGTTACGGCGGCAATCAGAAAAGTTGCTACAAGGCTGCCCTGGAACTTGGTGCTGATGTTGTCATCATGCTGCACCCTGATTATCAGTACACGCCAAAATTGTGCACATCAATGGCATCAATATTGTCACAGGGAATTTTCGATTGTGCACTGGGATCCCGTATATTGGGACAAGGCGCCCTTAAAGGTGGGATGCCCATGCACAAGTACATATCAAACCGTTTTTTGACTGCGTTTCAGAACTTTTTATTGGACTACAAGCTTTCCGAATATCACACAGGCTACCGTGCTTTTACCAGGGAAGTGCTGGAACGTTTGCCGTTGGACAATAACTCTGATAATTTTTTATTTGACAATCAAATGCTGGCTCAAATCATCTATGCGGGTTATGAAATCGGCGAGATCACCTGCCCTACCCGTTACGATGAAGATTCGTCTTCGATCAGCCTGTCAGCTTCTACTCAGTATGGTTTGGGGGTTGTGGCTACATCTATTTCATTCCGACTCCATAAATGGGGTTTCAATAAAAGCTCGCTTTTCTCGCCTCTTGATGGAAATAACTCTTAGGCCGTGCCGCTTTTGACTCTTCTTGCTCACAGCCTTTTGAGAGGGCTTCATTTTTTGCTTTCTGTTTTCTAACGGTGGATGTCATTACCGGTGCATTGTGGGGCGACTGGATATTTGGTCAATTGTGGTTTTGGGATCCCAAGGAAACCTGGTCATTTATCACCTGGCTGATCTTCCTGGCCGTGCTGTTCACCTATGTAGGCGTAGACTTCCTCTTACCCCAAATCCACGGAACCCAGTAGGGTGCGTCACTTGTTACGCACGAATAAACCCCAGAAGAGCCGTGCGTAACAAGTTACGCACCCTACGACGA
>CBDTVF010000105.1:0-9158 GCA_965363775.1 uncultured Gammaproteobacteria bacterium | reverse complement strand
TGATGCGGTAAACCGGATCAAGGAAACTTCCGAGCAGCAAATGGCCGGCGTGACACAGGGTATGAAACTGCCACCCGGATTCAAGATGCCCTTTTAAGGGCCGGTTTTGAAAGATCCTGATCTGCAATGGCATCAGAACCTTTACTAAACCAGTTGATCGAGTCCTTACGCTGTTTGCCCGGCGTTGGACCAAAAACTGCACAGCGCATGGCCTTGCATCTGCTTGAGCGCAACCGTGAAGGTGGCACGCAGTTGGCGTCTGTACTCGCTGAGTCGATGCAGAAAATCGGTCGTTGTCAGCAATGCCGTGATCTCACGGAACTGGAAACCTGTACGATTTGTTCCAACCCCCGTCGTGATCAATCGCAGCTTTGTGTGGTGGAATCCCCGGTTGATGTGTTGGCTATTGAGCAGGCAACTGCTTATAAAGGCCGTTACTTTGTCTTGCTTGGACGCTTGTCGCCATTGGATGGTATTGGACCGGCCGAACTGGGCCTGGATCAACTGGCTGAACGACTTGAAAACCAGCCACCAAAAGAAATTATTATCGCAACCAACCCGACGGTTGAGGGCGAAGCCACTTCATATTACCTGCAAAGAATGGCAAAAACCCACGCTATAAAAATAACACGAATCGCCCACGGCGTGCCCCTGGGTGGAGAGCTCGAATACACCGACCAGTCGACCCTGGCACATGCTTTTGGCAGTCGTTTGTTGATTGATTAATTTGGCTGTGGGGTGTGTAATTTGTTACGCACCAAAAAGTTTACCGTTATAGGCTTACCATCATCGATCGCGAAAGTATTGTAGGGACGATAAAAAATGAACCGGGCGAGTTTGCCGCCCGGATCATCTGCTGCGTGGCAGCGCCTACTTGCTGGCGGCGAGCTCGCTGTTTTCCAGCAGGATGTAATCACGGTTGATGTCGACAGTGCGTATGCCGATACCTTTGACATTGACCAGTTCATCCATGTGTTTATACGGACCGTTTTCACTCCGGTAGTTAATAATTGCCTCTGCTTTGCTGAGACCCACACCTTTGAGTGCTTCAGCAATTTCTTCTGCACTGGCAGTGTTTACGTTGACCGGCTGTGCGGCCCACGCCCAGACGGAAAACAGACCGGTTGCCAGAAGTGTGATCAGTGATTTGATGTTTATCGATTTCATATATATACCCCATTCGTTTAAGAAGACCAAAATTATTTTGGTTGACCCGTCAATACGGGACATCTACAGGCTATGTTTTGATGCTGGTTAAAAACAGGGGAAAACAACTCTGGAGAATGTAGGCAGTTGCCACTGGCTGAAAATTTCTTTCTGGCCTCTCATGATTTGAGAATCACCTTTGTTTTAATAACACTCAACAGCTCGGGAGAAACAAAGATGAATACAGATTTTCAGGTGGTTGGCAAGACGATTACCGGTGTTGTGGCAACCCCAGGTCAGGGCAATGATCCCCATAGAATCTGGATGTTACAGTTTTCGGATGGTACTCATGTTGAGTTTGTCTCACCGACTGCCAGACGTCGTCTAATCAAGGCAACCGGTGGTCATAAACGTGCAATTAAAGCCAGTGCTGAACCGGCTCAAATGCGAATGAATGTCGCTTAAACAGGTTATCCACAAAATCTGTGGATAACTCTGTGTGTAAGCTACTCAGTGTGTAGTCAGCGTGGGCGAGTCTCTGAATTGGTTAAAAATAGAGCAATTAAGAATAATCCCTTTAATACAATGACATACGTGTATGCCGATCAATGTTTGCGATGAAAATTCATTGTCAAAGAAGTGTCTCACTAACAATCAGCGACTTGTGTATAAATAATTCGAATCGAATCGAGAAAGGTTCGATAAGTCGTTGATTTGGGGTTTTTGCCTACAGCTTACTGATCACCGCAAATCTGATTGGCCCAGGCTTCAAGGTGATCCAGTATGTTTTGGGCGCGATTATCTCCTTCATGTGATTCCCTCGCAGCCAATATTTCCATCCTGAATGATTCCGGAGTCAATTGACGGCCATCAGCTGGTTGATTCAGCCTTTCCAATTTTTGTCTTTGCCATTGAAGGTTTTCATCTGAGCTCAAAGTCGCGGGAAAATTCCGTGCCCGATAGCGAAACAGCATTTCCGTTAGCCTCGGGTCTTTGAATGGCCAGTCCAGTTGCGCCAATTTAGCGGCCTGTGTTTTGTGGATTTTGTCCATCAGGCGGCGGTCATGATGTGAGAAAAATCCACCGGAATAAATCATCTGATCAGGGTCAGTATTTGTACCTGGCGGGTACGGTTTGAATACGTCCATCACCTTGTTGCGTATTTGCGGCAGGACCCTGGTCAGTTTTTTCGCGTGGTCAAAGCAACGTTGCGGGTCAAGACCGATGCGCTGGCAGTCGACGCCTTTAAGGGTGGCTGATGGTGCAACCATGGGCACATGATTGCTGTGAATGGCCTTAAGTGCGATTCGCTCCACACCTTCAGGAAGATCATGCGCCGGTGTAAACAAACGGTCAGAGATTTCCTCCGCAGTTAAACTCAACAGCGGTTCAGGATCGGTCATCAGGTCATAAACAATGACCGATTTTTTCCGGTCTGGATAGATTGATAACGGTAATACCAACGTGGTGCAACCCCGGGTGGCCGGAATGCGGGAGGAGGTATGCAGTAATGGTTTTGGTTCGGCCGGGCTCAGCATTTTCATGACATGATGCTGGTCGCGCATTTTCAGCGCCCAGTCAAAAAGACGTGGCTGCCGTTTATAAATCAGGCGGGCAAGACCAATGGTCGCCAATACATCGGACAAGGCCTCGTGCGCACCTTCGTGTTCGATGTGGTTGGCGGCACTAAGGTGTTCAAGTTTGAAACTTGGTTTACCGGGCTCGTGCTCCGGCCATTCAATTCCATCCGGTCGCAATGCATAACACATCCTGGCGAGGTCGATCAGGTCCCAGCGGGTGTTGTTATTTTTATACTCACGTTCGTAGGGATCATAAAAATTCCGGTAAAACAGGTTGCGGCTGAATTCATCATCAAAGCGGATGCTGTTGTAACCAGCTGTACAGGTACCGGGTTCCATCATTTCTGCATGGATTTTTGCCGCAAACTCAGCCTCAACAAAACCTTTTCTGAGTGCTTCCTGCGGAGTTATACCGGTGATCAGACTGGCAATCGGGTGCGGTAGTACATCAACTGCCGGCTGGCAATACCAGTTGATCGGATCGCCGATCGGCTCAAACGCCTTATTGGTGCGAATAGCGGCAAATTGTGCTGGCCGATCCAACTGCGGATAGGCCCCGAAGGTCTCATAGTCGTGCCAAAGAAAAGTGTGTTCGGAATTCATTCTGTTCATTTCTCAGGTTTGAAAAAGGCATTTACCTTATTGTGGCATAGTCGGCACATTGTTTTTCTCTCTGCGGGGCCCAAACTTATATTTTTACACGGCCGGGATTTGGCTTTGGGATACACTGGGCAGATATTTGTACATAACAGAATATATCGAAACATGGCTTACTCAAATAACACAATTGAAGAATTGCTCCACCTGATGGAGTTGGAAACACTCGAGGACAACCTATTTCGCGGTGAAAGCCGGGATATCGGTACACCACGGGTATTTGGTGGCCAGGTATTGGCCCAGTCGGTCATTGCGGCCAGTCGCACGGTGGATGAAGGTTCTATACATTCGCTACATTCTTATTTTTTACGTGCGGGTGATGCCAAAGCGCCTATTGTTTACGATGTGGACCGCAACCGGGATGGCCGTAGTTTCAAATCGCGACGGGTAGTGGCCATCCAGCATGGGCGGCCCATTTTTACCCTTGCTGCGTCATTCCAGTTGGAGCAGGAAGGGCTGGAACATCAGCTCACCATGCCGGATGTACCCATGCCGGAAGATTTGCCTTCGGAAAGTGCCGTTAGAGAGGAAAATCTTGAGCAGGTTCCACAGTTCATGCGTCGATGGTTTGTACGCACTGGCCCATTTGATTTTCGCCCGGTTAAAAGAGTGGACGTATTTAATCCACAACCGCAATTGCCTCAACAGGATATCTGGTTCCGGCTCAACGGCAAGATTGATGCTTCTGACCTGATGCATCGGGCATTGATGGCGTACGCCTCGGATTTTCATCTTGTTGGTACTGCAACCTTGCCACACGGGATTTCCCGGGTTAAAGATGACCTGGTGATGGCCAGCCTGGATCATGCCATGTGGTTTCATCGTCCCGTTCGTGTGGATGACTGGTTGTTGTATTCCTGTGACAGTCCAAGCAGCAGTGGCGGAAGAGGGCTTGCGAGGGGTTTGATTTATGATCGAAGTGGCAGGCTGGTTGCCAGCACGATGCAGGAAGGTATGATCCGCGTAAAAAAAGCACCTGTGGAAAGGAATACGTAGTATGAGTAGTCAGGTAGAATTCGCCACTTTTGGTGCCGGTTGTTTTTGGAGCGTTGAGGCACAGCTTCGCGCGTTAAATGGCGTGCTTGATGCCACCTCGGGCTATATGGGCGGCCAACCAAACCCAAGCTACCAGGCAGTCTGTAGTGGAACTTCCGGTCATGCAGAGGTAGTGCAGGTTCAGTTTAATGTCGAACTGGTCAGCTATGAGACCCTTTTGGCCCTGTTTTTCAAAATGCACAACCCGACCACGCTGAACCGACAAGGCCCGGATGTTGGTAGCCAGTATCGTTCAGTTGTGTTTTTTCATTCAGATGAGCAACAAATAGCCGCGCAGAAGATAATCGCGGTTATCGACCAATCCGGAAAATGGCCACAAGCGGTTGTGACAGAAGTTCAGCAGGCAATGCAATTTTGGCCGGCAGAGGAATATCATCAACGCTACCTTGAGAAGCGTGGTTTGAGTTCCTGCTCAATTTAAGGGTCTTCTCGCTCAGTTCCAGATTATTTGATATGTCATGCGGGATTCTCAGCACGTAGGGTGGGTAACTCGTTACCCACGATTTACCAAACCAATTGAACCCAACTTCGTGTGCAATGATTCGTGCGTAATAAATTACCCACCCTTGTCAATCAGGCGCTCAGATGCCGCTCTTGATACTCACAAACATACAGTTGTTTAGACTTACGCCTTTTCTCACATATTGAGAAGCCTGTTGTCCACACTCCACTCTGGCTAGTAGGGCAAACAGGGATGAGATTATGGAACAGGGGTTGTTTAAAACGCTCAACGCGCAACAGTATCGGGCCGCCACCTATGGCAATGTCCAGCAAGGAATTGTCGATTCCGGACCGGTATTGATTATCGCTGGTGCAGGGACTGGCAAGACCATGACACTGGCCCACAGGACCGCATTTCTGTTGATTAAAGGTGTTGCTGCTGAACGTATCCTGATGCTGACCTTCAGTCGCCGGGCGGCCAGGGAAATGGCCGGTCGGGCTGTCAATGTTGCTGCAGAGAATTTGGCCTTAAAACGTGGAGGAACGGTCCCGGTGAAACTGGACTGGTCAGGTACGTTTCACTCCATTGGCAGCCGTCTGTTGCGTCTTCACGCCGGCAGTATTGGACTGGATCCGGGATTTACCATCATCGATCAATCGGATTCCGCTGACCTGATAGACCTGCTGCGTCATGAATTTAATTTCACCCGGGAATCCAGGCGATTCCCGAAAAAATCAACCTGTTTCAATATTTACAGCCAATGTGTCAATCGCCAGGTGGGTCTGGAAGAGGTGCTCGAAACCCTTTATCCCTGGTGCATCGAGTGGAAGAAAAAACTGGCTGTGTTGTTTCGGGCCTACATCAAGGCGAAACAACATCAGAACCTGCTGGACTACGATGATTTGCTTCTTCACTGGATGTGGTTGTGTGAAAACCAAAAGTTAGCGGACGCGGTTTCATCCCGGTTCGACCATATCCTGGTCGACGAGTACCAGGATACCAACGTGCTGCAAGCCAGGATTCTGACACTGCTTCGCCCCTCAGGGAAGGGGATGACCGTGGTCGGCGATGACGCACAAAGCATCTACGGGTTTCGGGCAGCGGAAGTTGAGAATATTCTGCAATTTCCCGATAGCTTTACACCAGCGGCAGAGGTGATCCCGTTGGAAGAGAATTACCGTTCCTGCCAGCCCATTCTGGACCTTTCCAATGCATTGCTGGCGGAAAGCCCCCGTGCTTATCAAAAGAAACTCTATTCGGTGAAAAAGGATGGTTGTGTCCCGGAGTTGGTCAGCGTGGAGTCAGATCAGGAGCAGGCGAATTTCATCGTTGAACGGATACTGGATTTTCGCGAGGCCGGGACTGAACTACGGGACCAGGCTGTGCTTTTCCGTAATGGCCACCACAGCGATCGTCTGGAAGTGGAGTTGGTCCGACGAGACATTCCCTATGTTAAATACGGTGGGTTGAAATTTCTTGAATCCGGCCATGTTAAAGACGTACTGTCGATCCTTCGTTGGGGAGAAAACCCGAAAAACCGGGTTGCCGGGTTTAGAGTGCTGAAGCTGATTCCAGGCATCGGGCCAGTCATGGCGGCGCGGACGTTGGATGCGCTGGCTGCTAACGATTACCAGTTCAATGCGCTTAAAGCCGTGGGTAATAAATTACCCACCCTACCTGGGTACCTCACAGTGAATGGCAAAGGTGAACTGTGGAATGAACTGGTCGAGTTGATGTGCCTGCTCTCCGATGAAGAGCAGGCGTGGCATGGTCAGATGGAACAGGTGCGTAAATGGTACCAACCAGTCCTGGAGTTGAACTACAGCGACCACTTCATCCGCAACGGAGACATCGAGCAGTTAGAGATGATCGGTGAGCAATACACAAACCGTCAGCAATTTCTGGCTGAGTTGACATTGGACCCGCCCGTGATGTCGGGTGACCTTGCCGGAACACCTCATTTAGATGATGACTTTCTTATTTTATCCACTATTCACAGCGCCAAGGGTCAGGAGTGGAAAAATGTGTTCGTACTTAATGTGAATGACGGCAATTTCCCCAACGAATTTGCCTGCGGTGATGCGGGACGAATCGAAGAGGAACGACGTCTGTTGTATGTTGCGATGACGCGGGCCAAGGAATCCTTGTCACTGATCAGACCACTGAAATACTGGGTGCCGGAACAGCCCCGTCATGGCGACAAACATGTTTACGGGGCCAAATCACGTTTCCTGACACCCACAGTGATGAAGCACCTGCGGACCAGCAGTTTTGGCGAAATCCAGGCAGACAAGTTCACAACTCCAACATGTAGTAATGCGCTAATGGATGTTCGCAGTCGGGCTACATCAATGTTCTAAATCCGACAGGCTCCTAGCATTGAGGTAGCCCATGGGAAATCGGTTGTGCCCCTATTGCGTAAACTTCCCGCGGCGAATACGTACGGCTTCCATTTGTTCGACTTCACGTGAGCCGGATATAACGATATCGGGATCCGGTACGTAGTCGATTTCATTGTTGCCACGCTCGTATGGCACTGCATTCAGGATGGTTCGCATCGCGTTGAGGCGTGCATGGTGCTTCACTTCCGAACGGATTACCGTCCAGGGTGCATGGTTGGAGTGTGATTTTTTCAGCATTTCGTATTTTTGAGTGGTGAAATCATCCCAGCGTTCCTGGGCCTGCAAATCGACCTCGCTCAATTTCCACTGTCGCAAAGCATCGGTTTTCCGGCGGTTAAAACGATAGGCCTGTTCTTTCTTGGTGACGCTGAAATACAGTTTCACGATGATGGTGCCCTGACGTACGAGGTCTTTTTCAAAACCCACAACGCCCTTCATGAAAACCTTGTACTCTTCAGGGGTGCAAAAGCCGAATACCGGCTCAACCATTGCGCGGTTGTACCAACTGCGGTCGAGTAGTACGCACTCACCGCCTCTTGGAAAGTGTTCGACATAACGTTGAAAAAACCACTGGGATTTTACGGCTTCATTCGGTTTGCCCAAAGCCACGACCCGGTAGTGTTTTTCATTCATGTATCGGGTTATTCGACGAATGGTGCCGCCCTTTCCTGCAGCATCACGACCCTCGAACAGAATAATCATGCGGCGTTTGGATTCTTCCAGGTACTTCTGCATCAGGATTAACTCGGCCTGGAACGGCTTGAGGTCCCTTTCAAAACCAGCCTTCTCCAGGATGCTATTTGCTTTTTTCCCACCATACTTTTCAATTTGTATTTGCAATTTTTTCTTTTCAGCAACAATTTCCTCTGCAGTAGGTGGTAACTCAGGCTCAAGTGTTGCATCTTGAGTCACGGTTGATTCTTCAGCTTCACTGACAGAGTCATTCACTACAGCATCGTTGGTGGGGTTTTCGATCTGAGGAGTCTGTATAGTCATTGTGTAGTTCCTTTGAATAGCGATGTACTAATTCTATGGGGTTGAAAGTCCTATTTGTATGAGCGAAGTCAATTAAGACGGTGTTTATGGGTTGAACTTACTTATTGTTCCGAAGTTCCGTAACTCTCCGGTAATTCCAGGTCGAGATTATCAGCCAGGAATGCCCACTCATCAGCAACCTCTTCGATGATCATATCGGTCGGTTTGCCGGAACCGTGACCTGCGCGGGTCTCAATGCGAATCAGCACAGGCGCTTTGCCCGCTTGTGCAGTCTGCAGGCGTGCCGCGTATTTGAAACTGTGACCGGGAACGACACGGTCATCGGTATCGGCGGTGGTTACCATGACGGCGGGATACTCTGTTCCATCTTTGAGATTGTGGTAAGGGGAATAAGCCAACAGCGCTTTGAATTCATCCGCGTTTTCCGCTGATCCATAATCGTCAGTCCAGAAACGACCCGCGGTAAACTGGTGGAAACGAAGCATATCCATCACCCCGACAGCCGGTAGTGCCGCTGCGAACAGGTCCGGTCTCTGGTTTACAACAGCACCAACCAATAGTCCGCCATTACTACCACCCATCACGGCAAGTTTTTCAGGTCGTGTGTAGCGCTCAGATACCAGGTACTCCCCGGCAGCTATGAAGTCGTCAAATACATTCTGTTTTTGCAGCTTGGTGCCGGCCTTGTGCCAGTCATCGCCATACTCTCCACCACCGCGAATGTTAGCCAAGGCAAAAATGCCACCCATCTCCATCCAGGCAAGACGCGAGATGGAAAACCTTGGCGTAATGGCGATGTTGAATCCACCGTATCCATACAGCAGGGCAGGAGTGTCACCATCCAGTTGCAATCCTGTGCGGTGCGCGATGAACATTGGT
>CBDTVF010000104.1:0-9186 GCA_965363775.1 uncultured Gammaproteobacteria bacterium | reverse complement strand
CCCAGGACATTCCGGAAAAGACCCTGGCTGGCAGTGGAGAAGGTATTGGTATTGCCGCGGCACTCACACAATGCGGGCTGACTTCAAGCAATTCCGAAGCATTCAGAATGATCAAGCAGGGCGGTGTTCGAATCGATGGGGAGAAGATCAGTGATCGCTCTTTGAAACTGGAGACCGGTTTCGAGGGTATTCTGCAGGTGGGCAAACGTAAGTTTTGCAAAGCTCATGTCGAATAAAACACCACTGACAGCGGGTCAACTGCTTGAATTACGCACACGTCTGGATGAGATCGATGCCGGTATCGTAGACCTGGTCGCAGAGCGTCAGGCCGTTGTTACAACCATTGGTGAGCACAAGCTCAGGACCGGTCTGCCACTTCGTCACTATGAACGGGAACGTGAGGTCATTGACCGTGGCATGGCACGTGCTGAGTCTTTGGGTCTTGAGGGTGCTGTCGCACGTGACATACTTCAAACACTGATTCATCATTCACTGAGCAACCAGGAAACTTATAAGCTGGTCCAGTCCGAGCATGGGCATGGCCAGCACGCCCTTGTGATCGGTGGCCTGGGCCGGATGGGTGTATGGATGTCACGCTACCTCGATATGGTGGGCTACAACGTCGATGTTTCCGACCGTGTCGATGGCGAGACAGCCTTCAACAGGGTGGATGACTGGGAAGCCACGGTGAATGATTATGATCTGATCGTAGTTGCTGTTCCTCTGCGACCCAGCAACAACATTCTTTTGCGCCTGGCAGAATTAAAACCACAATGTCTTGTATTCGACATCGGCTCGTTAAAAAGTCCGATGCGTGAAGGTCTGGATGCACTGCGTGCGAATGGTTGTCGTGTCTGTTCCGTGCACCCGATGTTTGGACCCGATGAGGTTGGCTTGTCCGGACGCCACATCCTGTTTGTGAACGTGGGCAACGAGGAAGCCATTGCTGAGGCACGGGCACTGTTTGCCCACACTGCGGCTGATTGTGTCGAACTGAGTCTACAGGAACACGATGAAGTGATGGCCTGGGTATTGGGATTGTCGCATCTGGTCAATATCGCATTTGCCGGAGCCTTGGCACAAAGTGGTGAAGCGGTACCCCTGTTAAAACAAATTTCCAGTTCTACCTTCAATGCACAGTTGAATGTTGCTACACAGGTGGTATCTGAGAACCCGCATCTGTACTACGAAATTCAACAGGGAAATGAGAATACTGCCGAGGTTAGTGAGCACTTTCGAAAGGTGCTGAATGAACTGGTGACAGCAGTAGTTGAGAACGACGAAGCAGTATTTACCCGGCATATGGGTGCCGCGAATAAGCGTTTGGCCGAGACTCAGATTGAAAGTGTAAACAAGATTGGAAATGGACAGGCATGAATCAGCTTGCAGATGTTGATTGGGATAACTGGCAGGCTGAAATCCCTGCGACACTGGTGTTTGTTATCAGAGATGGCAAAATTCTGCTGATTGACAAGAAAACCGGTATTGGAAAAGGTAAGGTTAATGGTCCGGGCGGAAAAATTGAGAAAGGTGAAAGCCCGAAAGCCTGCGCGATCCGGGAGTGCCATGAAGAACTGGGGATCACCGTCTCCAACTTGCAGTACTGCGGCCAGCATCGTTTTCAGTTTGTAGATGGTTTGACCATTCACGTATGGGTATACCGTACCGGGGACTTTGAAGGGGTTCCTACCGAGAGCATCGAAGCAAACCCACTTTGGGTTTCATTGGATGCGATACCTTATAAACAGATGTGGGAAGATGACGCACTCTGGATTCCGATGATGTTACGTAATGAAAACTTCCAGGGTCGCTGGATTTTTGACGGTGACAAGTTGCTTGATTATGAGTTGTTGCAGGAATGAAATATCGGATGCGTGAATGTCGCGCACGAGAAATGGCGAAAACATGTGAAACGTACGGTGCGTAAATGTTACGCACAAGAAATGGACTGAAAACGTGCGTAGGGTGGGTAACTTGTTACCCACGCGGTACCTGAACATAACGCACCTTACGAAAATTATCAGGAGAAGATTGGATATGCGTATAAAGACATATGTTTTGTCACCCTTGTTTGCAGCCCTTGGTTGCTTGTTGATAACAGGCAGCGTGATAGCAGATCAGGCATCGCTACAGGAACAGGCACAACGGATCGCAGAAAAGTATCTGCTCACCGATACTCACATTGATGTGCCATATCGGCTGCATTCCGGTTGGGTCGACGTGACAGAGTCGGCACCTGACGGGCAGTTTGATTACCCACGGGCAGTCAAGGGTGGTTTGAACCTGCCTTTTATGTCGATTTATACACCGGCAGAAATGGAAAAAGAGGGTGGAAGTTTCGAATTGGCCAACCAACTGATTGACGCGGTAGAGGCAATGGCCGCACGTGCACCTGATAAGTTCATGCTGGTTTACTCGGTGAATGATGCTAAAAAGGCCATGCAAAGTAATCGGGTTGGCCTCGCTATGGGTATGGAGAACGGCTCACCCATTGACCACAAAATTGAAAACATCCAGTTTTTTGCGGATCGTGGAATTCGCTACATCACGCTTGCGCACGGCTTGAGCAACCAGATTTCCGATTCATCCTATGACGACAATAAGCACTGGGGTGGATTGAGTCCGTTTGGTAAGGATGTGATCAGGGAGATGAACCGTGTTGGCATCATGGTGGATATTTCTCATGTTTCGGATGACGCATTCTGGCAAACACTTGAGATCACCCAGGTCCCGGTGATTGCTTCACACTCCTCCGCACGGCATTTCACACCGGGCTTTGAACGCAACATGAGTGACGAAATGATCGTCGCGCTGGCTAAAAATGGCGGGGTTATTCAAATTAACTGGGGTTCTTCTTTCCTGACGGAAAAAGCCAATGGCTACTCAACGGCTTTTTGGGCGTCACGCAAGGCCTGGGCGAAAGAAAATGGCTTTGAAGCCGACAGTCCCGAAGTTAAAAAATGGTCAAAGGAATACAAGGAAAACAAACCTTATCCCTATGCCACGATGGCCGAGACCGTTGATCATTTTGATCATGTCATCAAACTCGTGGGTGTCGACCATGTCGGTATCGGTTCCGATTTTGATGGTGTGGGCGATAGCTTGCCTATCGGCCTGAAAGATGTCTCAGAGTACCCGAACCTGGTGGCTGAATTCCTGCGCCGTGGTTATACCGAAAAAGATATCGCCAAGATTCTGGGCGGCAATATGCTGCGGGTCTGGAGCGAAGTCGAAGCGTGGTCGTTGAAGAACACATAAAAAGCTCTCATGACTGCTTATATCGCTGTTGCCCTGTCTGCGTTTTTTGCTGCCGGATTGACCATGTACTCCGGCTTCGGGTTGGGGACCTTGTTGCTACCGGTGTTCGCATTGTTTTTCCCAGCCGAGATGGCCGTGGTTTCCACGGCGTTGGTGCATGGGGCCAATAATGTGTTCAAAGTGTCTTTACTGGGTCGACATGCTGACTGGCAGATCGTGTTGAAATTCGGTCTTCCAGCGATCATTGCCGCAGTTTTTGGTGCCTTGGCACTAGGATGGATCGCCCAATCCAATTCCGGTCTCACCATTGAGGTCAACAAAGAGGTCTTCTCCGAAATAACACCGGTAAAACTGGTTATCGGTCTGTTGATGATTGGTTTTGCCCTGTTTGAACTGTTACCACGTTTTCGCTCTCTTGAATTTGACCGACGATATCTGCCTTTAGGTGGTGTGCTTTCCGGCTTTTTTGGTGGTCTGTCGGGTCATCAGGGTGCATTGCGATCGGCATTCCTGGCCAAAACGGGGTTGAGCACGGAACGTTTCGTCGGCAGTAATGCTGCGATTGGTTTTTTGGTCGATCTGACCCGCATTACTGTTTATGTGACATTGTTCACTGCTGCTGGTGGTCATGTGAGTGAATTTGAAGGGTGGCCACTGGTGATAACGGGGGCCGGTTCGGCTTTTTGCGGCGTTCTGCTGGGTAAGAAATTCTTGCATAAAGTGAAGATGAAAAGTATTCAGACACTGGTTGGTTTATTGCTTTTCGGTGTGGGCTTGGCTCTGGTGACAGGCGTTTTGTAACGTATCCCTGCCTGGTTCAATGGAACGTAGGGTGGGTAACTTGTTACCCACGGTTGTTATTTTCAAAACGTGGACTACATCAGGCCGGCCAGGAGTGCATTGTGTGTGTTTGCTGTGTGTTTAAGGTAGCATTGTTTTTTGGATAACAAGACGGATTGACCATGCATAGATTGGCTTCTTTAGCTATTTTTTTAGTGTTAGTCCTTATCGCGGTCGCGGTGGGCGGTCAATTTGTCGGTGGTGAATGGTATCAGCAAATGGTCCAACCCTCCTGGAATCCACCAGCCATGGTGATGGCCTCGGTTTGGGCGGTGCTGTATGTATTGATGGCTGTGTCGGCATGGATGGTTTGGGATACCAAGCGTGGTCTTGCGATTGTTCCATTGTGCTGGTGGGGATTGCAATTACTGCTCAATATATGTTGGTCATGGATGTTTTTTGGCATGGAACGAATAGGCTGGTCGCTGGGGATTTTGGGTCTTTGGATCATTGCTGTGTTGATGGTGATCAAAACCTTCCGTTCGGTAAAACTGGAAGCTTCCAGCCTGATGATGCCGGTGGCCGTATGGCTATTGTTTAAGTGGGTACTGAATTTTGTTCAATGGCACCTGAATGGCGGTGGATTAGGGTCTATATTCTAACAGTCATAATTCCGAAGGCTGGTGAAATGATGGCTGTATGCTTTATTCTTCCAGCTGTTCAATCCTTCGGCAACTGCTCCTGCGTCGCCTAAAGCGCCTACTTTTGGTTCTCTACCTCCTGCGTCCCTGCAGTCGTGCGCGTACTTTATCCAACAGTTTGCAGGCCAATTCGATGCTGTCCAGCAATCGAGGTGTTGCCTGGCTGATTTCGTCAGCAGGCAGGTAAACCATGCTGTTGTTTTCAACAGCTTGTAACCTGGGCCATTCCTGCCAGCCCTGTAGCGCGGGCGCTTCACCTGAGGTTTCGGGGGCTATCATGGCCTGTGGGTTTGCAAGGATGACAGATTCACGGCTTATCTGCGGCGCCAGCGCCGGCAGGTCAGAAAAAACATTAACACCACCACAAACCTCAAGACTGCGACTGATGATGTGCTGGCCGTTGACGGTATAAAGCGGGCGGGCTGCGATCTGGTAGAAGTAATCCACCGGTGTCTTAGCAGAGTTCTGTTGCTGCAAATGCGTCAGCCTGTCACGTAGTTGCCTGGCGACAACAACACCTTCAGCTTCAGTCCCGGCAGCTCGGGACATGTTTTCTACAGCCTCGGCAATATCTTCGGGCCGGATGATTTCGATTTGCCAGACCGTGATACCCAGTTGTTTCAACTTTTGCAGGGCTGTTTGAGAATTACCTGATTTCCAGGCGATGACCAGATCCGGTTCATATTCAAGAATGCGTTCAAGGTCGATTCGAAATGCATCACCAACACGTGGTAGTTGAGCCACCTGGGTGGGGAAATTGCTATACTCAACGACTGCTTTCAGCTGGGTGCCAGCGCCCGCTGCAAATAACAATTCGGCGAGATTGGGTGCCAGCGTGATAATTCGCTTTGCGGGCCCAGCTAGTGTCAGGGTCTCCCCATCTGCCTGCTGTAACGTGATGTTGGCGACACAGGTTTGTGCTGTGAGCAGTCCGAAAAAGACAAGGCTTGTGAACATTGGCCAGGGAAAATGAACCCTCGCCGGGTGCAAACTCATGCGATCACATTGACCAACAGCAGTATGGCCAGAACCGTGGCCCAGACACCCAATGAACGCCAAACCAGGTCCATCGACAGTTTAATGGTTGCCATTGGACCCTGAAGCTGATCGGCATACCCGTCCAATTCAGCATGGCCGCTTTTAACGATCGTGACTGCGCTGGTCAACATAAAATCGTTGTTACCTTCAAACAGGCCATGACCCTGTTTGACATGATATTGCCGCCAGGCACGATAAACACAATCAAAATCAGTGGCGATCGCCAGTGAAAGTGTCATTAGCTGGGCAACGGGCCATTCCATGATCTTGCATAAACTTGTAAACAGATCTTTCTGTTCGTCCGATAAGCCAAAGTCATTGTCGGTGAGCCATTCTGCCAGGCGGTAAAGCAAGGCGCCGTATATGCCAAGTACAGCAAACCAGAAAATGATAGCAAACCATCGTTTTAGTGCTTTGCTGAAAACCGCGTTTATGGCGGCGGTCTGGCAAGAATCTTTTTCCTCGGGTATTGGCCCGTCCAGCAAAGATTCCAGGGCCTCCTTTTGTTGCTCGTCATCCTTTGAACGGATGACATGGCGCACGTCAATATCCAGATCACGGGGACCAAAAGTGTAAATCAGCATGACAATAGCAAAAAGGAATGTGCCAACCTGGCCCAGGACTGAATACAACAGGTTATTGACAAAGTAGGCCGCCAGAAGTGGTAGGCCCAGAATTATCAAGAAACCAACGGGACCAGACCAGCCCGGTAGTTTTTTGAGATTTTTATTGCAGAAATCTGTAAAAGAGCTAAACCATTCAAAACGACGCAGATGGCGTAGTTCACGCACAAAATGGCACAATGTAAAAGCGATCAGTATTGAGATAATGGTCATTGAACCGCGCCTTTTCTACCCATGTTTATCCTGCTTGCCCCTACCCATAGCGGCAAACCATTATTCTAGCAGCTTGATAGGGAAACATTCATTGCTCGTGCCTTCCGCACGATGTCTTCAAGGTTTCCACCACCATTTTTTCGAAACCAGTCAGCCAGCAACCTGAATGCAATGGAAACGGGAGGTGACAAACGAACCTCGTCGTTAAGCACGGCCTGAGTTAATGTTTCAACAGTAAACCAGCGTGTTTCTTCAACTTCTTCGCTGCTACCGCTATTCTGATCAAGCGATTCTGCATAAAACCCACACATGGCAGATGCCGGAAATGGCCAGGGCTGAGATGAAACGTAACGGATTTCCTGCAGTTGCACCTGGACTTCCTCATAAACTTCGCGCACCACAGCGTCTTCCAGACTTTCACCCGGTTCCACGAAACCGGCAAGTGTGGAAAACTGTTTGGGTGGCCACTTGGCATTACGGCCCAGCAGACAGGAATCCTTGTTTGTAACCAGCACGATAATTGCCGGGTCGATACGCGGGTATGATTCACGCGCACACTCCTCGTTGCTGCACATCATACGGTGACCGGCTGAGCGCAACAGGTTTGGTTCACCGCATACGCCACAGAACGCGTGGCGGTGTTGCCAATAGTGTAAGGCCTTGGCATAGGCGAGGATGCCGGCATGTTTGGCAGCCATATCAATAGAAGCCCGGCGCAAATCGGCAAACCGTGCTCCGGGGAATTTTGCGAGGATGTCATCTTTCTGGCTATCTGTGACCGAAACAGCAAAGTATTCACGTTTACCATCATTTCCCAACAGTGTGGGTGGCTGGATGCGATCCGGTTCAGCGAGCTCAGTTGGCGACAGGTAGATTGCCAAAGTGCCATCAAGCGTACGTTCCAGCAGGCTACGGCTACGCCAAAGCGGCACCAGGCGGGTGTTTGGTTCTTTAAGCGTCTTGCTCACCCACTTTGAATCATCACGTAACTCTACTTCACGATTAAGACGGACAGCTGTGAACCGGTTACGTCTCGAGCGGGCGAGGTGGTCTGTTCCGGTGGTATTCACGTGGCTTAAACGGAGAAGGAAGAGCCGCAGCCACAGGTGGTCGCGGCATTGGGATTACGGATAACAAACTGGGCACCCTGCAAATTTTCACTGTAATCCACCTCGGCTCCCATCAGGTATTGAAAACTAAGCGGATCGACAAGCAGGGTTACACCCTCATTGGTGAAGGCGATATCGTCATCGGTGCTGTCTTCGTCAAAGGTAAAGCCATATTGAAAGCCGGAACAACCGCCACCTGAGATATACACACGCAACTTGAGTTCCGGGTTATGCTCTTCCATGATTAATTCCATCACTTTTCTGGCAGCAGCGTTTGTGAACTTGATTGCGTCAGTCGGTATTTCGTTTTGCATTCGGTTTTCTGTTCCTGGATATATTCCTTCACTATGGCGGTTCGGCATGTCTTTTTCAATCATCCGGCACCTGTAATGGAACGGGTTCATCGCTGGATGCCTGGCTGAACAGACTCTGCCATTCCGTTGACTGCTCAACGGGAGTGCGCAGGCTGCCTGATTTGAGACGGATGGTTAGCCGGCTTGCCTGGAAATTTTCAGGCAGTGTTATCAGGCGTTCCAGTTGTTGGAAGTACTTGAACTGGAAACTCAGGGGTTCTGCCGACTCAGCCAACAGTTGCTTTTCTGTGAGATGTTGTGCCACCCCTTTCCGAATTCCATCAACGCCCAGCTCAATACGCCCTGAAATGACCGCCGCCCAGCGTAGGTTTTGTGTCAACGTGAATATGATCCGGTAAACCCGTGGAGATTGTGTTGGCTGTAACTCCAGGTAGTGCACGGCTAACGGAGCCTGTGAACCATTGGCACCGCCGAGACGGCGATAAAATGCCAGGTCAGCCTGCAACCCGGCTATCTCATCCTGATGGTCGCGCTCTGATGCCCTCAGCAAAGCATTGGCCTGCCGGACTACATCGGCCTCCCGTTCTGCCACGGTTGCACGGGCTTTCTCTTTTTCAAGCTCATCGAGGGTGGCTTGCAGTTCCTGCTGTAAAGTCTGCGCTCGGTAGTTGGCATGAATAAGTTCGTCAACCACGAAATACTTATTAAAATAAAAAGTGCCCAGAATGATGGCCACAGCTGGTAGCGCGATTAGCTGCCATTTTGGAAGATTGGTGAAAGTCATGATTGAATCAGAGGTGTCAAAGGCAATAAAAAAGCGGCCGAAGCCGCTCACATTCCTGTAATCTATTATTGGTTTTGTCAGTCGTTATTATTGTTTGGCAAGCCCCAACAGGATGGTTGTGCATTTTATACTCCTAGAATGCGCCTGCGTCAAGTTGACGCAGATGAAATTGAGAAAATAAATCCCGTGGCGGGGGTGTTCAACTGGTTTAAAGCGTGTGTCAAACTCAGCTAAACACTATCCTGTTTGGAGTAGTATAACGAATTTCGCGCGCGCATCTTGTTACTGTTGAGGCTTTTGGGCCGCATCGCGGGTGCACTACCTCCTTTCAGGACTCGCCGTGAATACGTCCTTGTAGGCTCGGGC
>CBDTVF010000103.1:0-9249 GCA_965363775.1 uncultured Gammaproteobacteria bacterium | reverse complement strand
CTTCCAATCCTGCACGACCGGTACGACCGATACGATGCACATAGTCTTCCGGTACATTCGGTAATTCAAAGTTAACAACATGTGGCAGTTGCTGGATGTCGAGACCGCGGGCCGCGATATCGGTTGCAACCAATACCCGGACCTCACCATTTTTGAAGTCGGCAAGCGCGCGGGTGCGGGCACCCTGAGACTTGTTACCATGGATCGCAGCGGCTGAAAGACCGTCCTGTTCCAGTTGTTTGCTGAGACGGTTTGCCAGGTGTTTGGTACGGGTAAACACCAGCACCTGGCGCCAGTTACCGGTGCCAATCATGTGTGACAACAATTCACGTTTGCGGTTGCGGTCAACCGGGTGAACGACCTGTGAAATTTGTTCAGCCGTTGTATTTTGACGCGCCACCTGGATTTCCATCGGCGCGTTTAGTAACTCGTTGGCCAGTTGTTTGATGTCTTGCGAAAACGTTGCCGAGAACAACAGGTTCTGTCGATTCGATGGTATCGCTTTCAGGACTTTACGAATGTCGCGTACAAAGCCCATGTCGAGCATCCGATCAGCTTCGTCGAGCACCAGTGTTTCAACACCACCGAGACGGATCGTACCGCGCTGCATATGGTCGAGAAGTCGCCCTGGAGTCGCAATGACAATATCTACACCACGACGTAGTTTTGATATCTGAGGGTTGATACTGACACCGCCAAAAATCACGGTTGAGGTGAATGGCAGGTATCTGCCGTAGTCACGAACACTCTCGGCAACCTGGGCTGCAAGTTCGCGTGTCGGTACGAGGATCAATGCGCGTACGCCGCCTCGTTTGCCCTGTGGCTCAGAATTCTGAAGCCGTTGTAACAGGGGTAGGGTGAAACCCGCGGTCTTGCCGGTACCGGTTTGTGCACCGGCCAGCAAATCGCGGCCTTCTAAAATAAGTGGTATAGCCTGCTGCTGGATTGGGGTTGCCACCTGGTAACCCTGTTTTTCTGTCGCGCGCAGCAATTCGGCCGAAAGGCCAAGTTCTGAAAATAACATGTATGAATATACTCCGTGATCGCCCTGCCAAACGTTGTGAATCTTTCACAACATGGGTCAGTCCGGGCAAAATCTGTGGTTTATCTCCGCTTTCCGCGAAAGTGCGAATAGGGAGTGGTCGGCACAGACTGAAGTGTGCCAAGACGGCGGGCACTATAACAGAAGTACAGCTTTTAACAAGGAGTGCGTCAAAATATGACAGCGCCTCTTCCAAAGATTAAGTGACAATTCAGACCGCAGTTCGCTAAGATAATGAAGTTCAGTCACTTTTTGGCTGGGCCAGCAAGTATCCAAATCCAAGGGAGAGAAAAATGAGTATGATGTCGGAGTTCAAAAGCTTTGCAATGCGTGGAAATGTGGTCGATATGGCCGTTGGTATCGTTATTGGTGGTGCTTTTGGCAAGATCATTTCTTCATTTGTAAGCGATGTGCTGATGCCACCCATTGGCATGATGATGGGCGGTGTTGATTTTAAGGACCTGGCGGTTGTGCTGCAAGCTGCAACGGAAGATGTGGCGGCAGTGACAATCAATTACGGTGCATTCATACAGACCGTATTGGATTTCGTGATCATCGCATTTGCAATCTTTATGGTCGTTAGAGCAATGAATAACATGAAGAAAAAGGAAGAAGAAGCGCCCAAAGCACCAGCAAAACCATCAGCTGAAGTCGAACTGTTGACGGAAATTCGCGATTCATTGAAAAAATAAATAATCGTCTTTTTTGATATTTAAAAGCCAGCCCTGAATATTAATTCAGTGCTGGCTTTTTTATGCGAAAAGCCCGGGAAATCTGTTCTTGTTACAATCCGGAAGCCTTCAGTGCAGCGTCACAGTGCCGTTTAGTGAGGTAACATGGGTTCCCAATCTGGGCACGATTATTAATGCTGATAACTTCCTTGCCATCCTTCTCCCGGGTCACCGCAAGGAGTTTTGGTGGTCTGAACGCTTCCAGGTAATAAATGCACTCTTTCCAGGGGTAGTCTGCAGGCAGTGCAACAACTTCAATGTTGTCCTCACCATATCGGCAGGTTGCGTAGTCCACAAACTTTGTTTCACCAGGTTTGTACTCGCAGGCAATCGCTGCGCCGGTGTTTGCGATGAGAAAACTTGCGAGTGTGACCAGTAGGGCTTTTTTGTTCATTTCCGTTACTCCACGTTTCAGGCGCTCTGACGGCATCTGGGGCTTACCGTGAACCGGATTTATAGTACTGAATACTCAGAGCGTCATGTGCAGTCAATCACATTACATAATAAATCGGAATGATATAGGTCAACGAACTGACACTCAGCTTATCCAGCGCCATCAACCGGCTTTAGTTTCAGTGGTTTAGACAGCAGAGTGGCTCATTGGTTTGCACTTGTCATGAATGTATTTCTTAGACCAGTTTCAGAGTGATATTGTTCTTCACTTCCTGCTGACAGGCCAGCCTGAAACCCTGTTTGCGAAGTGACGCTGGTATCAGGCCCTGCTCGATCGTGTTGTCTAGCGGCAGGTCGTCACCCTCCATCTTTACCCTGCATTTTCCAGATTCTCCGCCACCGCCACAAATGGATGGGAGGTTAATATTGTGGGTTGCCAGAGAAAGAAAAAGATTGCTTCCTCTTCGGAGATAAAGCTTCTTTGGCGCAGCATAAGAAGGATCGATGAGGGTGATGACGACCTCATTACGTTTTCGCATCAGGTTCAAAAAATAGAAGTCATGCCGGTTAAAAGTTCCGAAGAGCAGAATGAAACCGCTTATTCCAAGCCAGATCGCAATCAATGCTACGAAAATAATCAGGGGATTGTTGAAGTCCTCACGGTCGGAATAATCCATGATGTGCAACATCCACAGAAAGTCGAAAATACGCCAGTACTGATGTCGCCGGGTGGCCAGGGCGCCTGTGTATGGATCAATATAAAAGCTCGTCGAAAAACGGTCAGCGAAGTCAACCCGCCACAAAGGCAGGCGCCGGGTTTGAATTTCCATCGGGGGGGGTTGTTGTGATCAATGACGCGGTGATAATTGCGGCATTGCCATCAAAATGATATTTTGCGATTTGCCTGGCCGTCGTCTCAAGCACCGGTGCTTGTGGAACCACAACAGTTTGCCGCATGTTTTTGACCAGCGAATTGCCATGTATAAAATCGATGTCAACCACAACCATATACAGACCGCTGGCCAGCCAGATCAGTATTTGAAGCCCGACAAGTAAACCGAGCCATTTGTGCAGGATCCGGGCAATAACAGCAGGTTTGAGCAACAGACTGTGCTTTTTAGGGATTGTCTGTGAAGCGGAACAATCGCAGTCGATTGGCGTTACTGACAACTGTTACCGATGAAAATGCCATCGCTGTACCGGCGATAATCGGGTTCAACAGCATACCCGTCAGCGGATAAAGCACACCCGCTGCAATGGGGATGCCGGCCGAGTTGTAGATAAAGGCACCCAACAGGTTTTGACGGATATTTCGCATGGTGGCGTTGGATATGTCGATGGCATCTGCAATGCCATGTAGTGAACCGCGCATCAGGGTGATGTCAGCGCTTTCAATAGCGATATCGGTGCCGGTGCCAATGGCAAAACCCACATTCGCCAGTGCCAATGCCGGGGCATCGTTGATACCGTCACCTACCATACCGACCCGCTCGCCCTGTTTTTGCAAATCTGCGACCAGGTTCTTTTTATCTTCCGGTGATACTTCCGCGTGAATTCCATCGATACCCACCTGTTTGGCAACGGCCCCGGCAGTGTGTCGGTTATCACCGGTTACCATCACCACCTTCAGACCCTCTGCCTGCAGACGTCTGATAGCCGCTGCAGATTCCGGTTTGATCGGATCAGCCACTGCGAAAATGGCGATAAGTTGCCCGTTTGAAGCCAGGAACATGGGTGTCCAGGCTTTTTCTGCCATGCGCTCGCTGGTTTGCAGTGAATACTCATCAAGTGTCACGCCGGCGACAGCCATTAGCTTCTGATTACCGAGCAACATGTGGTTGCTGTCGATTTGTCCACTGATACCCTGTCCGGCAACCGCTTCAAAAGACTCTACGGTCAGTAAATCAAGCTCCTGTTGTTTTGCGGCATCCAGAAAGGCCTGGGCCAACGGGTGCTCTGAGCCGGCTTCAAGACTTGCAGCCAACAGCAATACCTCGTGTAGAGCCCGGTTATCGAGGGTATCGATCTCAATAATCTCCGGCTTGCCAGCGGTAATCGTGCCGGTTTTATCCAGCACCATGGTGGTCAGCTGTGAGGCGGTTTGCAGTGCTTCGCCATTGCGGATCAAAACCCCGGCCTCAGCGGCTTTGCCAATACCGACCATCACCGACATCGGTGTAGCCAGGCCGAGCGCGCAGGGGCAGGCAATAATCAACACGGTCACGGCGGTCACAATGGCATACACAGCCCTGGGATCGGGGCCGATGCTGAACCATACCAATGCTGCAATCACGGCAATCAGCATCACCGCGGGCACAAAAACCGAGGCAATAGTGTCGGCCAGTTTACCAATGGGTGGTTTGCTGTTCTGGGCCTGTCGTACCATCTTGATGATACGGGCCAGCGCGGTTTCAGAACCGACGCGGGTAGCCTGGTAGAGAATACTACCGGACTTGTTCAATGTACCGGCAGAGACTTCATCACCGCTGGTTTTTGTTACAGGGACAGGCTCACCTGTAAGCATGGATTCATCGATATTTGTCTGGCCTTGTGTGACCACACCATCTACGGCAATTTGTTCACCCGGGCGGACACGTACCAGGTCACCCTTGACCACGACCGTTATCGGGACATCGATTTCTTCGCCATCACGAACAATACGGGCCGTTTTCTGTTGTAAATCCAGTAGTCGGCGTATCGCCTGGGAGGTTCTGCCACGTGCTTTCTGCTCCAGCGCCTGGCCAAGATTAACCATACCGATGATGATCACAGCGGCTTCAAAGTAGACATGCCGTGCGATTTCTGGAACCAGTGATGGAATCAGTACGATAACGGTGGAATATAACCAGGCCGTGCCGGTACCCAGTGCAATCAATGTATCCATGGTGGCAGAGCGTGATTTCAAAGACTGGTAAGCGCCTTTGAAATAGTGCCGGCCGGTGTAATACATCACAAGCAAACTTAACAATGGGATTAAAGACCAGGCAACTTGAAACAGGTCCCAACCACTACCAGGCACGGGTGCATACATGCTAAAAATCATCAGAAACACACCAAAACCGAGTGCCAGGATGGTTTTTTGTATCAGTTGATGAAATTTCCCCCGGTTGGTTTTGTCATCCTCTTCAAATGACTGTATCGGGTCAATCACTGCCTCAAAGCCAGCGTTTGCAACCGCTGCAATCAACACCCCTGAGTTTAATGAACTGTCTACGAGAACTTCACGGTTGGCAAGATTGACACTGACATCAACGACACCTGCAGTTTCACGCAGTGCTTTCTCAATGGGTCTTTGACAGGAGGCACAGTGCATGCCGTCGATTTTGAGAATGGTTGAGGCGTTGTTTTTGTCTTTCATTGACAAACTGGATCAGATGTCGGGCGGCCACAGAAGTGACCGCCCGAACTGTAGCGATTTGAAGTTTATAATTACCAGTTGAATGTTGCTGACAGTACGGGACCGCTGTAAGTCATGTCAACGCCGCCATTCCAGTCGCCGTTGTCAACATTCACGTTGAGGTTGAAGTACTGCCAGGAAAGATCGATTCCTACATGTCGCCAGGCCTGGTAGTTGACCCCTACAGAAGAATTCCAGAGCGTACCATCATAGTCTCCGATAGCGGCGCTGATCCAGTCCAGACGAGCATGAAGCAGCCATTTCTTTGCGGGTGAAAAGTTATACCAAAAACCAATGTTCGGCAGGATCTGACTGCCACCAACATCCACTTTTTGTTCACCGGTTGTTTCATCATCGATCTTGAATTCGCCCTCAATATAGGCAGACAAATCAAGGTTATGAATACCGACACCGGCGCCAAAATCGTGTTGATTGTTTTTTACGAAACTGCGGCCTACAAATACACGTGTTACGGCAAGTTTCACACCGGCTTCAGCGTAGGAACCTTCACGGAAGATGACGCCGTCAAATTCCACATCTTCTTCCAGGGTTGCATTACCTGAGGCATCGTTACTGAAATATTGTCCCCACAAAGACCATTTTCGTTCACTGCCAAACTTCCAGCGTAACTGTGCATTCAAAAACGTGCTTGTGTCACTGACGCCGAGACTGTCATTGAAGTCAACATCGTCAAATATATCCGGACCAATACTGGTCCCTTCTGCCCTGACTGTGAATGAGTTGGATGATCTCATTGCACCCAAAGATGCAGAAAAGTTATCGGAAAGAGCAGGATGGAAATCGTAATCCTGTGCCATGGAGGTCAGCGGCATGGCTGAAACCAGTAGCGCAGATAAAGAAATAACAGAGCGGATATTCATTGTGCTTCCTTGATATGGTTGTTCCACAGGTCAAGACCTGTTGGTTAAATTCTGCGCGCATTATATAACAATTTGCTTTCTGGCAATAAGCTTCTCTACCAAGCTAGCCCATAATCTTCACCATAATCACTGGCTCCGCCCCACATCGTGCCGTTGTCTTTATCGAAATAGATCGCGGTGATCGGACTATAGGTGCGCTTGACGGTCTCAACTTTGTAACCCATGCCTTTGAGTTCGCCAGTGACCCATTCCGGAATCTTGACAGTCAATGCAAGTCGGCCGGGTTCGGCCTTGTGGGCACCAAAAGAACTTTGCATCTGGTAACTGGTGAAGTTGTGCGCTTCAACCGCCTGCTGCACGTTCATATCGAACTCGACCACGTTGAGGAAGAATTGCAACAGGTTCTGATCCTGTGTATCACCACCCTGGACTGAAAATGCCATAAATGGTTTGCCGTCCTTCAACGCAATACTGGGTGTAAGCGTCGCACGTGGACGCTGTCCGGGATGTACAACATTGTAGGGATTAAGTGCCTCACTCAGGACGAAACTTTGCATCCTCTGGCTCAGGCCAACACCTGTATTACCGGCGATAAAAGCAGGAATCCAGCCACCGCTGGGTGTGATGGAAACCACCCAACCCTCGGCGTCTGCTGCCTGGATGGATGTCGTACCGGCCAGGAAACTCTCTTCATCACTCATCAGCATGGCCTGCTGAAAACCATCCTCGCCCTCGGCATCAGCACTTGGGGGAATCGGCGTCCACTTCTCAAGCAAATCGAGATAGGGGTTTTTGCCGCCCTGGTAAGGGTAAGGATCACCCGGCTTCGTATTGGCATTATTGTGCTCCCAGTTAATCTGGCCACGGCGAAAATCGGCATATTCGCGTGAAAGCAGGCCCTCGATCGGTTCGACAGGAGGTGTGTACGGGTCGCCATAATAGAAATCGCGGTCAGCGAATGACAGGTTCATGGCCTGGTACAGGGTATGGATATAGCGTGCACTGTTGTAGCCCATGCTCTTCAGGTCAATCTCTTCAAGTATATTCAATGCCTGCAACATCACCGGACCCTGCACCCAGTGGGTGAGCTTGAAGACGTCGATACCCTTGTAATTTGTGCTGACCGGTTCTTCGATATGAACCTGCCACTTGTCCAGATCCTCCATGGTTATGAGACCGCCATATTCTTTCGAACTACGGACCAATTCCTCGGCGATGTCACCACGATAGAAACGGTCATACGCGGCGTAGATTGCTTGCTTTCGGGTTTTGCCGGCAGCCAGCGCTTTGGCCTCGGTATCTACCAGTTTTTGCAAAGTGGCCAGCAGATCCGTTTGCACAAAGTTTTCACCCGCGTGAGGTGCAGCACGTTGTTGCTTGTCCTCTTTGTTCAGATGCGGCAGGAAAACATTTTTCGAGTAGGACCAGCGTTCAATGACCTCACGCCGCCTTTCCATATTGTCAGCCTGTGATTTCTCGATGGGGTAACCCTCGGCCATTTGCATGGCCGGCGCCAGTACTTCAGCCAGGCTGAGCTTTCCGTATTCTGCCAGCATCACCATCAGACCACCGGGTGTGCCAGGTGTAACAGCGGCTAGTGGGCCGTATTCAGGTGGATAGACCATACCCTGCTCTTTGAAAAACTCTGCGGTTGCACCGGTTGGAGCGACACCCAGTGCGTTGATTCCTTTCACTTCCCCGGTATGCGGGTTGTAAATCAGGGCCTGCGTTTCACCACCCCAGCCGAGGGTATCCCACATTGTGGAGGTAGCAGCCAGCATGGCACAGGCCGCATCCACAGCATTTCCGCCACGTGTAAATGTCATGCCACCCGCGGTAGCTGCCAATGGTTTGCCGGTAATGGCGACCCAGTGTTTTCCGTGCAGGACGGGTTTGTTGGTTTTTTGTGCATGGACGGTGGTAAAACTGAACATTATGGCGAGGCAAAGTACGGTCAATTGGGTTTTTAATAGCATGTCGAAATCCTCTGACGAATGTGGCAATTATAAAGGGCGTGACGCTATTACTGTCTGACTTATTTTAGGTTTCTGTCAATTTTGTTCAGTGTTAAACCGTATCTTGTGCAAGCATTGCAAGTCGAGTTCCGGAGGGTTCTGCTAATTGGGTCGCATTGGGGGTGTACTACCTCCTTTCAGGACTCGCCGTGAATCCGTCCGTGGAGGCTCGGGCGCGACGTCCATGTCGCTCACGGTCCTGAAAGGAGGTAGTACACCCCCAATGCTGCAGCAGTCTGTAATTAATCGCACAACGCCTTTCGCAGGTTCGAAATAACGTAGGGTGCGTAATTCATTACGCACGGGATCGGAGCCTGCCATGCTGGCATTTCAATAATCACCGGGATGGTATGTCGTGGGTAACGAGTTACCCACCCTACGTGACTATTTCTTACTCCGCAGGAAACTCAACTTCGAGTATGCTGTTGCCATCCTGAAGAACTTCAATTTTCTGCCCACGGGGCTCGAAATCCAGATGCTCCCTGCCATTAATTTCGGGATCTCTGAATGTGATGTGGCCATAGATCTCTCCGTTATGCATCTGGTACGCCTCGATGACCCCTACTTCATCACCACCAACTACTAATGTGTAGGAACCCACAGGTAGGTCTTCGAGTTCAACCGAAAACATCACGCGATCTGAATTCATTTTCCACTCAGCTTCGCCCTTGGCTTCAGGTAAAAATCCCGTGCTTGTCAAGTCCGCCTCAATTTCAATGAAGTCACCATCATCGACACAGCCAGGCATACCGCCACCCATGTTATTACCCATACCGCCACCCATTCCGTG
>CBDTVF010000102.1:0-9253 GCA_965363775.1 uncultured Gammaproteobacteria bacterium | reverse complement strand
GGTGTACTAGTGCTTTTTTGTGTTTCTTATGGCTCTGGCTTGTCAGCAACTCCGATATTTGTATATAACCATGGCTACGTCATGGGGGAGTTGAACAGGGTTGACCTCATTGGACCAACCCGGAAGATTGTTACCGGACAAGTTTCAATTGGAAACAACAGTTTTAGCGACGGAAATGATGTCCGTAGTGAATTCCGCGGCGACTATGTTTTGCACAATCCGTGGAGGTTTTGTGGAGATCAGGATGTCTACGAGAAACTTGTCGCTCATATTGGTGAATTCGCTGTGATCGAATATAAGACACCCAAAAAATCGTCGTTACTGCAATGCCAATCAACCAATGAGATCGTTGGAATATATCCTGTCTCACGCGGCAACCCGTCGAGTCTCGTGCGTGAAAGTACAAAAATTACTTTGTCAGGCAAACCCTACGGAGTAAGTGTGGGCCGAATCGTAAATGCACAACAAAGCGACAGGCACGGTGATAATTGGTCTGTTGTTATTCAAGTAGGTAACAGCGGGAACGATTTTCGCTATCTGCAGATCGTCGATGCAGATCTATACGCCTTCGCGCTTGACTGCCTCGTCTCGGCAACCAAAGTGAAGTTGTATCATGTCGAGCGAATTCATGGAGTCACCGGACCTGATCGCAGTGATGCCTATGTTTGGAAAATCGAGGCAAAGTCGAGTTTATAGTACTCACCGTTTTTTTCAGGGACTTTCCACGCTCTTTCTATTTCTTATCTTTCAGAATTGCTGCCAAATTCGCAAATGGATTATACGTGGCTGCGCTGCTTGTCTTTTCGACTGTGCCACCAGCGGCAGCGTGCGAGTCGACCAGTCGAGAGTGCTCATTGTCATGGCAGTACACGCATAACAATTCCCAGTTACTGCCATCGGGTGGATTGTTGTCGTGGTCATGGTCCCGATGATGGACGGTGAGTTCCCGCAGGTTTTCGCGGTCGAACTCACGCGAGCACCGACCGCAAATCCAGGGATACATCTTGAGCGCTCGATCGCGGTAAGCACCGAGCCTCACGTTCCGTTCACGCAAAGCCTTTGCAACAACCTGGTCAAGCTTTTCCGATGATTTATCTGTCGACATTTTCCCAACCTTCAAATTCGAGCGACCCGCTTTTTCGACCATCACATGTTCGCTTATTGTGGCCTTGTTCACCAACGTTTCGAATCAGCATGAGCAGCTCCGGTAGCAAGTGTAGTTTCGTGAGTAGAAAGTATAGACCATCTGTTTGAGTTTACCCGGCAGCAAATCGTTTAGAGTGGGAACTGCTGAGGAATGGGTACCAGGGAATATCTGTGACAATCGATGAAGACACACGACAAGAACCTGGAGTTTTTGTGAAAAACAGGAACAGAGACTTTTTGTTTGATCTTGTACTTTATTTATCCATCATGTTCCTGGTTCGCGAGGTCTATTTTTCTAGCGTTGGATTTATGGTTAACGGTGTCCATGACTGATAGAGTCACCTGATTTATTGCAAATAAATGGTGTATACCTATACAATACCTATACAATAACACTAAATCTGCACGATTCCCTACAAAATGAATTGATGGTGTTGCGGTTTTAACCTGTGCTGACAGGCCCGCCTGCCATCCAGTGTGAGTGCACATATAACCCGAATTAAATTTGGAGTTCCCCAAGGTGTTAAGTGCTTGGTGCCCAAATAAACAGAGAAGACTAATGAGTTTTGCAAAGAAATTTCTACGTTACTTTTTACCACTGGGTGTCATCATATTGGCAGTTGTCGTGGTTATCGGAATGGCAACCATGGCCAGGGGTAAACGACCGGAGCGCCAGGATACCGAGCAGACTGCGGTCCTGGTCGACGTAATTCTGGCAGAAGCTCGTTCCCTCAACTTCATTATCGAATCACAGGGGTCAGTCCGGCCCCGCACCCAAACGAATGTGGTGGCGCAGGTATCTGGCATCATCGTGTCCATTTCTGATGAATTTGTTGTCGGTGGATTTCTACGCTCAGGAGAAATACTGCTTGAAATTGACCCGAGTGATTATCGGACCGCCGTGAAGCGTGCCGAGGCGTCGCTTGCTTCGCGGGAGGCCAAACTGGCGGAAGAAAAATCCAGGTCAGAGCAAGCTATAAAAGACTGGGGTAACCTCGGCCGGACGGGCAACCCGCCAGACCTTGTCATGCGTAAACCGCAATTGGCCGATGCGCTGGCCAATGTCCTGGCTGCCGAGGCCGACCTTGAGAAGGCCCGCCGGGATTTGCAAAGAACCAAGGTCTCGGTGCCATACGATGGCCTGTTGCGCGAAAAGACAGTGGATATAGGACAATACGTAACACCGGGAACACGTTTGGGTGTCAGCTTCGCAGTAGATACTGCCCAGGTTCGTCTTCCTCTGGCCGCAGCCGACCTGGCTTTTCTGGACCTACCTCGCTTCATGAACACTGAACTCGAAAACTACCCTGAAGTTAGCCTGGAAGCAGATTTTGGCGAGGAGACAAAGACCTGGCAAGCACGACTGATTCGCACCGAGGGCGTGCTGGATGAGTCCAGCAGAGTACTGTATGCCGTGGCCAGCGTGCAGGACCCCTACGGATTGTCAGGTGAAAGCCAACAGGACGAATTGCGCATGGGCACCTTTGTCCGTGCTCAGATCAGTGGTCGCTATGTTGAAAACGTAGTGGTTTTACCACGATTTGTGCTGCGTAATGACAATACCGTACTGGTCGCCAATAAAGACCGTGAACTTGAAGTACGCGATGTTGTTGTGGCGCGCTCTGAGGCACGCCAGGTTTTTATCACCAGTGGAGTTAAAGGCGGCGAAATGGTCATCACCACGACGCTCGACGCGCCTATTCCGGGCACACGCCTGATGTTCAGTGGCGAAGATTCTGCAAGCGTTTCCGCATCGGTCAATTCCAAGGCTGCGGCATTGGGCGGCGAAAACCCATGAAACCGGCCAACCCATACATGGCCATGATAGATTGGTTCGCGCGCAATTCAGTGGCCGCGAACCTGCTCATGATGATCCTGCTGATCGGTGGTGCGTTTATTGCTGTGACGATCAAAAAGGAGTCACAACCAAGGATTGAGACCAACTTCGTCACGGTTTCAATGCCGTTTCTGGGTGCCAGCCCCGAGGACGTGGAAGAAGGCATCCTGATCAAGATTGAAGAGGCCATACAGGATGTCGAAGGGATCAAGGAGCTTCAGTCCACGGCACGTCGTGGCAGTGGCACGGTAAGAGCTGAAATTTTAAGCGATTATGAGATTGCGGAAGTTATGGATGAAATCAAGAGTCGGGTCGATGCGATTCCAACTTTTCCTGATAACACCGAAAAACCTGTGGTTTCACGCACCCGTTTTCAAGCACGTGTTTTGTTCCTGACCGTATATGGTGACGTCCCGGAACGAACCCTGAAGGAATATGCCAAACAAATTCGAAATGAAGTGGTCGGACTTCCCGGCGTCAGCAAAGCCCAGGTGTCGGGCTCGCGGGATTATGAAATCAGTATTGAAGTTAGCGAACACACCCTGCAGTCTTATGACCTGACCCTCGCTGAGGTCACCAATGCAATTCGCCGGGGCTCCCTGGATTTGCCTGCGGGTGCGATACGATCACAAGCCGGCGATATCCAGGTCAGAACCAAGGGTCAGGCCTATGTAGGTCGTGATTTTGAAGAAATCGTCATTCGAATTAACGCCGATGGCACGCGCCTGTTACTGAAGAATATTGCTGATATTCGTGATGGCTTTGTGGACGTGGGACGGTTCTCGGAGTTTGATGGTAAATCGGCGGTTTCCATAGAGGTTCAGTCGGTGGGCTTACAGAGTGAGCTGGATATATCCGCCACGGTGAAGGAATGGGCCGATCGGCGCCAGGCCAATCTTCCGGCTGATATCAACATTGCGTATTGGGCAGACATTACCTACTACCTGCAGGGCCGACTGGATTTAATGTTGAAAAATCTGGCTTTTGGCGCATTGCTGGTGTTCCTGGCATTGTCACTTTTTTTGCGTTTGAAGCTGGCATTCTGGGTGATGGTCGGCTTGCCGGTTGCTTTCCTGGGCGCGTTTTTGTTTCTACCCAGCCTCGGTATTACGGTCAACCTGCTCAGCTTGTTTGGCTTTATCGTGGTGCTGGGAATCGTGGTTGATGATGCCATTGTGGTGGGTGAATCCGCTTACACCAACATGCGCGCCAAGGGACACTCGGTCGATAATATCGTTGAAGGCGTGCAGCGGGTTGCAGTCCCGGCAACCTTCGGGGTACTGACCACCATTGCTGCCTTTTTACCGATATTGATGGTGGGTGGTATAGCCGGGCAATATTTCAAGCCGATAGGTTGGGTCGTCATTTTATGCCTGATTTTCTCCATCGTAGAGTCCAAGCTGATTCTTCCAGCTCACCTGGCACATATGAAGGTCAAACACTATAGCGAGGATACCCATAATATATTTATTCGATTCCAACGTTTCTTCAGTGAAGGCTTACATCATGTTGTTGATCAATATTACGCACCTTTTTTGAAGAAATGCATCAAGCGTCGTTACCTCACAATTTCAGTTTTTGTGGCCATGTTGATTTTATCTATTGGCCTTCTGGTTGGTGGCGTATTACGTGCTGTCTTCTTCCCTGATGTTGCATCTGATTTTCTGCGGGTGAGTGTTGAAATGAATGAGGGCACACCCTCCTCACAAACACATATTGCCCTGCGTGAGTTGGTGATCGGACTTGAGGAAGTGGACAGGGAATTAAGCGCGAATCTTGGCAAGGAATCTGGTGCAGTGGTCAATCACTCGCTGGCAATTGCAACCGGTGAGACCTCCGGCCGGGTTGTAGTGGAACTCGTTAAAGATGAAGGTAACATCCCCACAGGCGCGGAAATCCTTAGGCTCTGGCGTGAAAAAGTCGGTGAGATTCCTGGTGTAAAACAACTTGGCTTCAGTGGTAGAGGGGGTGGACCCGGTGGTGGTCCAGCAATATCTCTACAGCTGATTGGTGCCAACATTGATCAGGTTGCCCGGGCATCGCGTGAATTGGAGCGGCGGATTCGGGCCTATGCCGGTGTCTATGATATTCGCAACAGCTACGAGCGTGGTCGACCGGAAATCAAGCTGAATATCAAGCCTGAAGCCGAAACACTGGGTCTGACACTGGCAGACCTGGCCTCACAGGTGCGTGCAGGCTTTTATGGTGATGAGGTTCAACGGGTGCAACGTGGTCAGGACGAGGTCAAGGTCATGGTCCGCTTCCCCAAGGATGAGCGCGACTCGGTGGGATACCTTGATAAAATGCGGATTCGAACACCCAGCGGCGGGCGTGTACCTTTTAGTGCTGTTGCCGAAGTGGAAATCACAGAAAGCCCGCTCTTCATCCAGCGCTTTGACCGTGAACGGGCAGTGCTTTTGAGCGCTGAAGTTGACAAAGATATTGCAGAACCGGAGAAAATTACCGCAGATATCCTGCAGCAGGAATTACCCCAGGTGCTTGCACAGTTTCCCGGCGTGCGCTCACGACTCAGCGGCTCAAGCCAATCAGCCACGGAAATACAGGGCGAGTTAATGAGTGGTGCGGCCCTGGCACTGTTCCTGATCTATGCATTGATGGCCATTCCATTGCGCTCCTATACCCAACCATTGTTGATCATGTCGGTTATCCCCTTTGGAATCATTGGTGCACTGGTAGGTCACTGGATTCTCGGCATACCGGTTTCATTGTTCAGCTACTTTGGCATCATTGCGTTGTCCGGTGTGGTCGTGAACGACAGCCTGATCCTGGTTGACTATATCAACAAGGAAAAAGCCGAGGGTGTGCCATTGCGCAAAGCCGTCATCGATGCCGCCCGCTACAGGTTCAGGCCCATCCTGCTAACATCGCTGACGACCTTTTTAGGGCTGGCGCCCATAACCATTTTTGAGACCGGCACGCAGGCCCAGTTGCTGATCCCAATGGCCGCTTCGCTGGCATTTGGGATTATCTTCGCCACCCTGATCACCCTGATCCTGATTCCAGCACTATTCCTGATTCTGGAGGATTTCGGGATTTGGTGGAAAGAAGCCTGGCGCCAGGTACTTCCAGGATCGAAAGAAGAGCCAGCTACACTCAGTCACACCGTCGACTCCGGGGTCATGCCAAAACAGCAACCCAGCGAACTCTGAGGGCTAATAATAACGTGAGTCCTGATTTGAAATCGCCAGCGCTTTTCCTAATCCACTTTGGGTCTGAATAACTGAAACCTGTTTGCCTCGGATATACCGAAATAGTCCGCCTGACCGCCTCCGCGCATGACAGGTTCTGCCTTGGCGGTTTGGTAAACGCCGTCTTCGATGAGGGTCTCAAGGATATGCACACCCACGACTTCCCCAAGTACAAGCCAGGTCTCACACTTTGCCCCCTGAATCGTCTGCAGCTGGACAATTTGGGTTGTTTTGCACTCCATGACCACCGGGCAGCCTGCCACATGAGGAGCACCCACAATTGTTGACTCGCGCTTGCCTAGTCCCGCGAGTTCAAACTCGTCTGTGTCACTCGGCACTGTAGCACTGGTTTGATTCATTGCTTCAACATGTGATCGGGAGACTAAATTCCAACAAAACTCCCCGCTTTCTTGCGCGTTTCTCACACTGTCTTTGAAACCAATACTGGAAAAACCGATGATCGGAGGTTGATAATTAAACGCGTTGAAAAAACTGTATGGAGCCAGGTTAACCTGCCCGTTGGAGCTTTTAGTTGAGACCCAGCCAATGGGTCTTGGTGCGACGATGGCATTAAATGGGTTGTGCGCTAACCGATGCCCGTCCTTCGGTTGATAAAAATGGCGTTCTCTGGACAAAACCTTATTCCTGTGTTGACGAGTTGAGGGAGGGAGTATAAGTCAGAACCATGAACAAAAAGAGATACGCGACGCGCGCACCGGGAGATGCAATGATAATAATGTATCTGGAGTGATATTGAGGTCCCTCCTCTGGGCTATACTATTCGCCCGAACCAGGATCCACCCTATGTCCACAATCGTCATTCCCACACCTTCAACCGAGTTGTTTGCATACCCAAAGTATTGGGCTGAATGTTTCGGCACGGCGCCGTTTCTGCCAATGAGTCGTGCAGAAATGGATGAACTGGGCTGGGATTCCTGCGACATCATCATCGTCACGGGCGATGCCTATGTGGATCACCCATCATTTGGCATGGCCATCGTCGGTCGCCTGCTGGAGGCACAGGGTTTTCGGGTGGGAATCATCGCCCAGCCCGACTGGCACTCGGCTGATGCGTTCAAGACACTGGGTGAGCCAAACCTGTTTTTCGGCGTGGCGGCGGGCAACATGGATTCCATGATCAATCGCTATACCGCGGACCGCAAGATGCGCTCTGATGACGCCTATACACCTGGCGGTATGGGTGGTAAACGTCCGGATCGCTGTTCTTTGGTCTACAGTCAGCGTTGCAAGGAAGCCTGGCCGCATGTACCGGTCATCCTGGGTGGTATCGAGGCCTCATTGCGGCGCATTGCCCACTACGACTACTGGCAGGACAGCGTGCGTCGCTCCATCCTGTTGGATGCCACCGCCGATTTGCTATTGTATGGAAATGCCGAAAGGGCTTTGGTCGAAGTGGCCCTCAGGCTGTCCCGTGGCGAAGATATTGCCAATATCACTGATGTGCGTGGTACGGCATTGATACGCAAAGATACACCTGCTGATTGGTTGGAAATCGACTCCACCCGGATAGACCGGCCCGGCAAGGTCGATCGTGTGGTGAACCCCTATGTCAATGTGCGCGAGATGGATGCCTGCGAGAAGCAGCGCCGGGATAACGCCTTGTATGGGGTAGCCGACCCATCATCAGGCGAAGTACCCATACAGCTAAAAGTTCATCCCCAGCGCGACCGCGACCGAACGGTCATACGCCTGCCCTCGTTTGAAAAGGTACGCAACGACTCGGTGCTTTATGCACACGCCAATCGGGTATTACACCTGGAAACCAACCCCGGCAATGCCAGGGCCCTGGTACAAAAACACGGAAACCTGGATTTGTGGGTGAATGCACCGGCCATCCCTCTGTCTACCAAAGAGATGGATTACGTTTTTGGCTCACCCTTTGCCCGTGTGCCGCACCCATCCTATGCAGATGCAAAAATCCCCGCTTACGAAATGATTCGCTTCTCGGTGAACATCATGCGCGGTTGTTTTGGTGGCTGCACTTTCTGCTCCATCACGGAACACGAAGGGCGCATCATCCAGAATCGCTCCCAGGAGTCGATTCTGGAAGAGGTGGAGCAAATACGGGATAAGGTCCCGGGCTTCACCGGGGTCATTTCCGACCTCGGCGGACCAACGGCCAACATGTACCGCATCGCCTGCAAGAGCCGCGAGATCGAGGCGGCCTGTCGCTTGCCCAGTTGCGTGTATCCCGGTATTTGTTCCAATCTGAACACGGACCACTCTGCCCTAACCGAGTTATATCGCAAGACCAGGGCAGTGCCCGGGGTTAAAAAGGTTCTGATTGCCTCCGGTCTGCGTTACGACCTGGCGGTGGAGGACCCGGAGTATGTCAGGGAACTGGTTACCCATCACGTGGGCGGTCAATTGAAGATTGCACCGGAGCATACCGAGAGTGGTCCGTTGTCGAAAATGATGAAGCCTGGTATCAGCAGCTATGAGCGCTTCAGGAAAATGTTCGAAAAATACTCCAAAGAGGCTGGCAAGGAACAATACCTGATTCCCTATTTCATTGCCGCGCACCCGGGCACGACCGATGAAGATATGATCAACCTGGCGCTGTGGCTGAAGCGCAGCGGTTTCAAAGCCGACCAGGTGCAGGCCTTCTACCCCTCGCCCATGGCAACGGCAACTGCCATGTACCATTCGGGCAAGAACCCCTTACGCAAGGTGAGCTACAAATCTGAAATGGTATTGGGCGTCAAAGACCCGAAACAAAGAAAACTGCACAAGGCGCTGCTCAGGTATCACGACCCGGACAATTGGGAATTGATCCGCAAGACGCTCAGGAAAATGGGTAAGGCCAATTTGATCGGAGACGACGAGCGGCACCTGGTTCCCGAACACCAGCCTGAGACAACCCATAACTACAAGGCATCACGCAGGAAAAACACAAAACAGGCGCATGAGCGACGCACCGGCAAGAAAATCTTGACCCAACACACCGGATTGCCACCGCGTGAGACCGGCGACGGGAAACCCGCCAAGGCTGGTAAGAAGCCGATACATAAAAGGTCGCAACGCTGAATCGTACTGTGTG
>CBDTVF010000101.1:0-9259 GCA_965363775.1 uncultured Gammaproteobacteria bacterium | reverse complement strand
TGGCGTACAAGGCAGCTGTACAACCCAGTTACGATGACCGGACATTGGCCATCAGCCACAGTTCATGCCGTATTCTCTCTTCAATCGGCTTGTGGGAATCACTCGAGGCCGATGCTACTGCTATTCGAAAAATTTATGTCACCGAGCTGAAACGGCCCGGACGGGTGGTACTGGATCCGGCCGAAATGGGGCTGACCGAGTTTGGTCACGTGGTCGAGGCGCGTAGCTTTGGTGCCGCCGTGACAAGGAAAATGGAACAGACAGCCAATATCGATGTGATCAGTCCGGCACGGGTCAAGGACATTGAGATTGGCGAACCCCGGACCCGCTTACAACTGGAAACCGATACAGGATCAAAAGAATTGCAGGCACGCCTGGTGGTTGCTGCCGATGGTGCCAATTCCTTTATCAGAAATCATTTGCAGATTTCGACCAAATCCCGCGACTATGGGCAAACTGCCGTCATCTGCAATATCACACCGGAAATTGCACATGAAGGACGGGCATTTGAATGTCTGACCAATACCGGCCCATTTGCCGTATTACCGCATACCGGCAAACGCTGTGGGCTGGTCTGGACAGTCGCCACTGACAAAGCGACAGAAATAACGGGTCTTGATGACGCCACGTTTATTTCACTGGCTGAAAAACGTTTTGGCAACCAAATGGGTGCATTTGTAAAAGTGGGCAAACGGTCCGCCTATCCATTGAAGCTGGTACGCTCAACTGAGGACATCCGCGAGCGCCTGGTCATTCTCGGCAATGCGGCCCACGCCATCCATCCTATCGGTGCGCAGGGTTTTAACCTGGCATTAAGGGATGCCGCTGTTTTGGCCGAGGTGTTGGCCGATGATGAGCACGATGATCCAGGTGAAACCGGACTTCTGCACACTTACAGTCAGTGGCGCCGAGAGGATCAGCGCGCAACGATTACTGCCTCGGATGGTATGGCCCGGCTTTTCGCCCACCCATCTGTTTTTGCCGCCGGTTTGCGCACCACGGGTTTGATCGCACATGCGATCCTGCCATCTCTGCGGCGTAAGTCGGCCATCAAGGCCATGGGTTATCGCGGCAGGGTTCCCCGCCTGGCACTGGGTGAACCATTATGAGGGAATCACATTACGATGTAGCCATTGTCGGCGCCGGCATGGTCGGGGCCACACTCGCCAGTCTGCTTTCCCGCAGTGGTTTCTCGGTGGCGCTGATAGAAGCCTTTCAACCAAAGCCGTTTGATGCTGAAGCCGATGTCGGTCTGAGGGTATCTGCGATTTCACCCGGTTCATCATCCATCCTGGACCAGGCCGGCGCATGGAAACCGGTTAGTCAGCAACGCTGCAGGCCTTACCGGCGGATGCAGGTTGAAGATGGTGTTCAGCAGGATCCTCTTCTTTTTGATGCCCCCCAGTTCAACCTGGAGCGTCTGGGCACCATCGTCGAGAACGAATTATTGCAATGGTCTCTTTGGCAGGTGGTCAGTTCAGCCGGCCTGGTGGACATATTTTCTCCGGATCAGCTCAATAGCATCGAATTTTCCGGTAGTCAGAACCGGCTTTCACTTGAAAGTGGCCAACTAATTACCGCCACGCTGGTCGTTGGCGCCGACGGTGCTGCATCAAGGGTACGCAAAGCTATCGGTGTACGTCAGGATTACTATGCCTATAACCAACATGGCCTGGTGGCAGTGGTGGGCAAGCAAAAACCCAACCCGGGTGTGGCCTGGCAACGTTTCCTGACAGGTGGGCCGTTGGCATTTTTGCCGCTGGACGGTGGGCGGTCCTCTATCGTCTGGACACTGCCATCGGCGGAAGCTGAGCGTTTGCTGGCGCTTGATACTGAAGAATTTGTCACCGAACTGGATACAGCAAGTCACGGTTGGCTGGGTAAGGTGGAATCCTGTGGGCCGAGGGCAGCCTTTCCGCTTAGCATGCGGCTGAGTGAATGCTACGCAGCCCAACGCACGGTGCTGGTAGGCGATGCCGCTCACGTGGTCCATCCGCTGGCAGGGCAGGGCGTTAACTTAGGGTTAGCGGATGTCGCAACTTTAACTGAAATGCTGATTCGTGTACGTCAAACCGGTGGGGATATTGGCTCCGCCAACGTGCTGCGAAATTACGATCGCTGGCGCCGCTCAGAGTCCGAAGCAATGTCATTTGGCATGCACGCCCTGCGTAGCCTGTTCAGTATCGAGGGTCTGTCACCAATAAGACAGGTCGGCCTGACATTGGTCAAACGCAGTTGGACGATCAAGGATATGTTTTTGCAGCGTGCGGCAGGTGTGGGTAAAAATGCCCCCAAACTGGCTACTGGTGTGACCTTGAGAGATTTAATGCAATCCTGAAAAGAGGAATTCCGGCGGCGGAAGGTTGCACTATATTCAGCACCACAGCCGGATATGTTCTATTATTGAATGATTATCATTATGCAATAAAAGGACATCACCGTGATCTACAATAATATTCTCGAAACCATTGGCAACACCCCGGTCGTCAAAATCAACCGCCTGGCACCCCAGGGCATCGACATGTATGTCAAGGTGGAAGCCTTCAACCCCATGGCCTCGGTTAAGGACAGGCTGGCCATCGGTATTATTGAAGACGCTGAACGCAAAGGCCTGTTGAAACCTGGCCAGACGGTTGTCGAGGCCACTTCCGGTAATACCGGTATTGCACTGGCCATGGTGTGTGCGGTTAAAGGTTATCCCTTTGTGGCGGTTATGGCCGAATCGTTTTCCATTGAGCGACGCAAATTGATGCGTGCATTGGGTGCGCGGGTGGTGCTGACACCGGCGGCTGAGCGCGCGACAGGCATGTTGCGTATCACCGCGGCACTGGCTGAAAAACATGGCTGGTTCATGACCGAGCAATTCGATAACCCGGCCAACCCGGAATACCACCGCAACACCACGGGGCCGGAAATTATTCGTGATTTTGCCGGACAACGGCTGGATTACTATGTCTCAGGCTGGGGTACCGGTGGGACTATTACTGGCGCAGGTGAGATTTTAAAACTGGCGCGACCGGATCTTCGGGTCGTTGCTACGGAACCGGAAGCGGCGGCCATGATAAGTGGTGCCGATTGGGCCCCGCACAAAATCCAGGGCTGGACGCCTGATTTCATTCCAACCGTGCTGGACCGTGGAGTCATCGATGAAATAGTGACCGTGACCGATGAAGAAGCGATCGAGACAGCAAAAGCGTTGGCGATACAGGAAGGTATCTTCTGCGGTATCTCAGCCGGTGGTACCTTTGCGGCTGCACTCAAAGTAGCGGCTAAAGCCGAAGCGGGTTCAAGCATCCTGGCGATGTTGCCTGATACCGGCGAACGTTACCTGTCAACACCCTTGTTCGAGGGAGTGAAGGAAGGCGGTGACGACGAATTGCTGGAAGGTCTGTAACTCTATCGGTACGTAGGGTGGGTAACTTGTTACCCACGGGTTTATCCCCATGAATTCGGTTAACCGTGGGTAACAAGTTACCCACCCTACGGTACCCACGTGTTATGACATCAAGGTTCCGTCAACAGGTCCGGATTTATCTTAAGGCTCTCAGCCAACTTACGCAAAAACCCCCCAAGCGGTGAACTGCTACGCCATACCAGCGCAATGGTGCGACTGGGTGCCGGTGAATTAAATGGCCGCAATGCAATATTGTCTGTTGATGGTATGGGTGGTTTGACGGACAGCACAGGCATCAGGGTAACCCCGGCATTGGCTGCCACCATCTGGCGCAGGGTTTCCATGCTGGTGGCATGAAAATCAACCCGTTCAACTGCCCCGGATAACTCGCAGACGGCCAGGGCATGTTGCCGCAGGCAGTGGCCCTCTTCCAGCAATAACAACTCCTGACCTTCCAGGTCTTTCAAACCAATGGACTGCTTGTCGCTCAGGGGGTGGGAGGCTGGCATGGCGGCGACGAAAGGTTCATCAAACAGTATTTCGACTTCCATGCCAGGTTCTTCGACCGGTAAGGCAAGCAAACCGGCGTCAAGACGTCCCTGGTCGAGCATATTAAGGATAACTTCAGTTTTTTCCTCGGAGAGTTGCATCCTCAAATCCGGGTACCGCCGGCGGATGACCGGAATAACATGTGGCAGCAAATAGGGTGCCAGAGTCGGAAATATCCCCAGTTTAATGGTGCCTGTTTCCGGATCCTTGCTGCGCCTGGCAGCGTCTTTTATTTGCTCAATATCACGCAAAATATGTCGCGCACGGTGTGCTATATCTTCACCGATGGGTGTCAGCATGATTTTGCGGGGTGCACGTTCGACCAGTGATATACCCAGCTCATCTTCGAGTTTGCGTACCTGGGTGCTCAGGGTTGGCTGGCTTACGAAGCAGGCATCCGCAGCCTTACTGAAATGCTTCAACTCAGCGAGTTTGACAAAATATTGGAGTGCACGAATGTTCATTGCTTAATTATAGATTGTAACTATGCACTTGCGCTATTCTATATACAGAAATAATGAATGTGTTTGCCAGTCGATTCGCTTAAAATGGCGCCTTTTAACCTGACACAGGTAGATTAGCCAACCATGAGCACACGCACCGTACTGACCGGTATAACAACGACAGGAACCCCACACTTGGGAAACTATGTTGGCGCGATCAAGCCAGCTATCCAGGCCAGTCATGGTGATGGTGTTCGGTCCTGCTATTTCCTGGCTGACTATCACGCGTTGATCAAATGTCGTGATCCCGAGGTTGTACACCAGTCCACACTGGAAATCGCAGCTACCTGGCTGGCGCTCGGTCTTGATACTGACAAGGCTATTTTTTATCGTCAGTCGGATATTCCTGAAATTTCCGAGTTGACCTGGTTATTGACTTGCGTCACTGCCAAGGGTTTGATGAATCGTGCCCACGCCTACAAGGCGGCGGTCCAGGAAAACCTCGTGAAAGGCGAAGACGCGGACTATGCAATTGCCATGGGTTTGTTCAGTTACCCGATTCTGATGGCCGCCGACATCCTGATGTTTAATGCAAACGATGTACCGGTCGGTCGTGATCAGGTTCAGCACCTGGAAATGTCACGTGATATCGCGCAACGTTTCAACCACCATTTTGGCGAACATTTTGTATTGCCCGAGGCTGTTGTGGATGAAAATGTGGCGGTGTTACCGGGTCAGGATGGACGCAAGATGTCCAAGAGTTACAACAACACGATTCCGTTGTGGTTGCCTGAAAAGAAATTTCGTAAAGCGATTATGAGGATCGTGACCAATTCACTGGAGCCTGGCGAGCCCAAACAGACAGAAGGTTCCGCCCTCTATGCTATCTATTGTGCGTTTGCGGATGCCGGCCAGCGTGAGGCGATGAAGCAGGCCTTTGCCGATGGTATCGGCTGGGGTGCGGCCAAGCAGCAGTGTTTTGAATTGATCAATGCTGAGCTTGCCCCCGCGAGGTCTGCTTACGAAGAATTGATTTCGCACCCAGCGAGTATCGAAACCCGTTTGCTGGAAGGTGCCGAGCGTGCACGGGATATCGCACGGCCATTCATAAAGGAACTGCGTAGCGCGGTAGGTATTCGACCGCTGGTTTAGGAGGCTGTCCCAGAATAGAGAACCATGATTAGCGGCAAAAAGCTTACAGACAGCGATGTAAAAGTAGCTGCATTCTACAAATTCGCGCCATTGAGCGATATCGGAGCCCTGCAGGAAGAGATTCGCCGGGTTTGTGCAGATGCGGGCCTGCTTGGGACGATTTTGCTTGCAACTGAAGGTATTAACGGCACCATCGCAGGCTCTGCAGGTGGCGTTGCTGATTTGTTCAAACATTTACATGAGCATCCCGGTCTCGAGGGTCTGGATAAGAAAGTTTCTTACTGCAAGCGCAATCCATTTTATCGTATGAAAGTCCGGCTCAAGAAAGAGATCGTCACCCTTGGTGTGGATGGAATTGACCCGAGGAAAGATGTCGGTGAATACATAGCACCGGAACGCTGGAATGATCTGATCAGTCAACCGAATGTGCGGCTCATTGATACCCGCAATGATTATGAGGTTGGTCTGGGCACATTTGCAGGGGCAGAAAACCCGGGGACGCAGTCATTCAGGGATTTCCCGGCCTGGGTCGAGGAGCATTTGCAAGCCGATAAAGATCAGCCCGTGGCGATGTTTTGTACCGGGGGAATCCGCTGTGAGAAATCTACCGCGTTTTTGAGAAAACAGGGTTATAAGAATGTCTACCACCTCGAAGGTGGCATATTGAACTACCTTGAAAAAGTGCCGGCGGATGAGAGCATGTGGCAGGGTGACTGTTTTGTCTTCGACAACCGGGTTAGCGTGGATCACGACCTGGCGGAGGGTCGATATGAGTTGTGTCCGGCTTGCCGTATGCCACTGTCAGAAGCAGATCGCCAGTCGTCCAAATTTGAACTGAATGTCTCCTGTCCCTCATGTTACGACCACCTGACACCTGAACGCAGGGCAAGTCTTGAAGAGCGGGGTCGCCAGATCAAGCTGGCTGCGGCACGTGGTGAAAAACACATCGGCAGTCGCTGACGTTTTCCGTACTGGCAGCTAGTCCTGTTCACAGATAAGATAAACCCAGAGCAGACCAGGTGTGACCCATGCAAGAAAGTGAAGCCGTAGAAACAAGTGCAGCAGAAGCTGCTTTCAGACCGGATCTGGATATGTCGCAGTACATTCCTGATGATTTGCAGCCGGCGTGGGAGTATCTTACACCGTACCCGGGTTTGCTGACTTTGCTGTTGATCCTGGGGGCTTATTTTTTTGGCAAGCTGTTAAAGTTTGTGATATCCCGCGCCCTGATGAAGGTGGCATCCAGAACCAGCAGCGACGCGGACGACCAACTGGTTGAGTACTCGACCAGTCCACTGGTGCTGACAACTGTCACATTGGCATTGATGATGGTGGTTTCCCTGTATGACCTGCCACAGGGCATGCATGATGCAACCCTCTCCATTCTGGCAACTATTCTGTTGTTTTCATGGTTGAGGGCGGGTTTGCGGATGGCCCGTGTTGTGCTGGAGTTGGTGGCCAGCAATAGCCATCGTTTTGAAATTGTTCAGGAACGCACCATTCCCCTGTTTTCTATGAGCATCAAGATGTTACTGGTGGGTTTTGGTGCCTATGTGTTTTTGCTGATCTGGGGTATTAACCCGACGGCCTGGCTGGCATCCGCCGGTGTCATTGGCATCGCTGTGGGTTTTGCAGCCAAGGATTCATTGGCGAACCTGTTTTCCGGTATTTTTATTGTTGCTGATGCACCCTATAAAATTGGTGATTATATTGTCATTGATAGCGGTGAGCGTGGGATGGTGACGAATCTTGGAATGCGTTCAACCCGCCTGGTGACACGTGATGACGTGGAAGTGACCGTTCCAAATGCCGTGATCGCGAATGCAAAGATTATCAATGAAAGTGGTGGTCCATGGGTGAAACATCGCATCCGGATACCGGTAGGCGTGGCTTATGGCAGCGATGTAGACGAGGTTTGCAGTGTTCTGGAAGAGGTGGCCGTCAGTGTGCCGGAGGTTGTAAAACTACCGGCTCCGCGTGTACGGATGCGGGCGTTTGGCGCCAGTTCTCTCGATTTTGAGCTACTGACCTGGATCGATCACCCTGAACTGCGTGGTCGTGTTCGCCATCAACTACTGAAAGACATCTACAAGGCTTTTAACGAGAAGCGTATCCAAATCCCATTCCCGCAGACAGATGTTCATTTGCACACCATGCCCGAAGACGACCCTCGGGACTAATATTTTAGAAGTAGGGTGGGTAACTTGTTACCCACGGGGTACTTGAGATGATCGCGCCGCACATCCATGTGCTCTATCGCGATATACCGTTCATCCTGAACATAACCCACCCTACGGTTTCAGATTACGCGCCCAATTTTTCCAGGATGGCCTGCACCGCCCCATCTAACGGGATTTCAGAGTTTTCTGTGTCCTGGCGGCGGCGGTATTCGAGCGCACCCGAATCGAGGCCGCGTTCACCGATGACCACACGGTGGGGTATTCCGATCAACTCCATGTCGTTGAACATCACGCCGGGTCGCACGTTACGGTCGTCATAAAACACTTCCACGCCGGCCTCAATGAGCTCGGCATACAATTTTTCTGCTGCTTCACGCACGCGGTAGGACTTTTTAGCATTCATAGGCAGTAATGCGATTTGGAAGGGTGCAATCGGTTCCGGCCAGCATATGCCACGCTCGTCGTGATTTTGTTCGATGGCAGCGGCGACAATACGTGATACTCCGATACCATAACAACCCATATGCATGATGTGGGACTTACCATCTTCACCGAGTACAACGGCGTTCATCGCTTCAGAGTAGGCGGTGCCCAGCTGGAATATGTGCCCAACTTCGATACCACGGGCCATCTGCAAAATACCCTTGCCATCCGGACTTTCATCGCCCTGGATTGCGGTTCTCAAATCGGCGACCAGGGGTGATTCAACATCACGACCCCAGTTGATGCCAAAGTAGTGTTTATTATCGATGTTGGCACCGGCAGTAAAATCGGACATCAGGGCAACTTCCTGATCCGCGATAACTGGCAGTGTCAGACCAACCGGTCCAAGTGACCCGGGGCCCGCACCGATAACGTCGCGAATATCCTTGTCACTGGCAAACGTCAACGGGCTGGCAACCTGTTCCAGTTTTTCGGCCTTGAGCGAGTTCAGCTTGCGATCACCCCGGACCAGCAGTGCGACAAAATCCGCTTCGCTTTCTTCTGTTGCTTGAACGATCAGTGTTTTGATGGTCTTGTCGATTGGTACATCATAGCCATTGACGAGTTCTTCAATAGTATGGGCATCCGGTGTATCGACAATACGTAATTCCCCGGTAGGCTCAGCCATCGTGTACTGCGGTTTGGCGATTGGTGTCATCTCAACGTTGGAGGCGTATTCCGACTGGTCTGAAAATGCGATTTCGTCTTCACCGGAATCGGCCAGCACATGGAATTCATGTGATTTGTGACCACCGATGGCACCGGAATCGGCCTGTACAGAGCGAAAATGTAATCCAGTACGTGTAAAAATACGTGAATAAACCTCGTACATTTCCCAGTAGGTTTTATCCAGGCATTCGTGATCAATATGAAAGGAATAGGCATCTTTCATTAAAAACTCACGTGAGCGCATAACACCAAACCGGGGACGAATTTCGTCACGGAACTTGGTCTGAATCTGGTAAAAAGTGATCGGTAACTGCTTGTAGCTGCGTATTTCACTGCGCACGAAATCAGTCATGACTTCTTCGTGTGTCGGGCCAAAACAATATTCACGG